>CAJFUS010000042.1 GCA_904420235.1 Candidatus Neoanaerotignum tabaqchaliae | reverse complement strand
TATATTGTTAATTGAGTTTATCAAGAAGCAAAGCCTGTGATAATTCATCGATTATCGGTTTTATATAAGATTTTCCGTGAGAGAGATAAATTTATCTATGTCAGTTTTTATGCCGTTAATTGATTCTTTCCAAAATTCAGGCTTTGTTATGTCTATTCCGGCCGTAAGCGCTATATTTTCAATATTGGCTTTTCCCGTTATTGACAAAAGTTTTTTATATTTTTCTACAAACACGTTTCCTTCTCTTTTATACAAACCGTAAAGGCCCTTAGCGAAAAGAAGGCCGAAAGCGTATGGGAAATTATAGTAGTTAAACATGGCGTCGTAATAATGCGGTTTGCATACCCACATATATTTATGCTTAACTGAAAGAACATCTCCATATGTTTTTTCTTGAGCCTCTTCCATAATAGAGCAGAGCTCATCAGCGCTTAAAGGCCCTTCTTCTCGAGCTTTAAACAACTGGTCCTCAAATATAAACCGGCTTAATATATCAACTATTATTTGAGCGTTATCGGATATGTCGTTTTCAATAAGCGTAAGCGCCATATTGGGGTTTAAGGCCGAAACAGCATTATTTTTTATTATACACTCACAGAATGTTGAGGCTGTTTCGGCTATTGGCATTGGGTAATCGCTGTTGATAGGCGTTTCATTGTTAAGCTGCTCGCCATGGTATGCGTGGCCAAGCTCATGAGCAAGTGTTACAACATCGTTAAAACTGCCTGTAAAGTTGATTAATATGCGGCTTTCACCTATTGAGTGAATATTTGAGCAAAATGCGCCGCCGGTTTTGCCGTCTCTCGGGTAAACATCTATCCAACCGCTGTTGAAGGCTTTTTCAGCAAATTCGCCCATATCGGGGCAGAATGAAGAAAAATTTTTGATAATAAAATCCTGAGCCTCTTTATATGAAAATTTTACGCTATTTTCCCCAATAGGTGCGAAAAGGTCATAAAACGGAAGGCTATTTTTATGGCCTAAAATTTCAGCTTTTCTTTTAAAATATTTTCTGAAGTATGGAAGGCTGTTTTTTATGGCGGATATCATGGCGGAAAATGTGGCTTCACTTATTCTTGAGTCAATTAAAGTCATATTTAGGGGAGATTTATATCCTCTTATCTTACACATGTTTATGACCTCGCCTTTTATGGCATTAAGGGCAAAAGCCGCTTGCGGAGCTATTGAGGACAACGACTCAATCTCGGAAAAATACGCGTTTTTTCTTGTTTGACTATTGTCGCTGTATGCCATGTTTCTAAGCTCTGAAAGAGGAACTGATTTTTCCGTACCATTTTCGATAAATTTACATTTAAGACTTGAAGTTATGTTTTCCCACAATTTTTCCCATGAAACGGAGCCGGTTGAACGCATTTTAGAGTAAACTGCCTCTTCCTGTTCCGTAAGAGTATACAGGCTTTTTTTCTTAATCTCATTAATAAAAAACTCATGTTCTTTTATATACTTGTTGGAATTTATTATCTCTTCAATATTGTTTATGTTTTTAATGTAAGATGTGAACAGAGCCTTGATTTTCTCCATATCAGAAATTATGTTGTTTATAATGTCGTAATATTTCATGGCCTCATTATCGTATGAGTTGGAGCTTAACCTTAAAAGAGCGTATTCACTTAGCATAGAGGATATTTCTAAAATATCGTTTGTTTGTTTTATATAATTTTTTATAACTTCTGATTTAGACAATGCGTCGGCAGATGAAATATAGACATATAGGGACTTTATTTTTTCTTTAAGTGTTTTAATGTTATTTTTGAATTTTTCGGAATCAAAGGATTCATAAATGTTGTTAAGATTCCATAATGTATTTTCCAAATATGATTCACACCTTTCTTTTATTATTTATGCTTTGTGTAAATTAACAAACAATTTTATCATTAAAGACTATTAAATTCAATAAATTTATTGACACATATATTATTTTATCCAATTATCTGTGGAAAAATAATGAATATTAAAGTATAATTATTTATATAAAATATATTATGATATGGAGGTTATGTTGTTATGGATAAAAATAAATGGAAAATAGGAACACAGGCCGTTCAGGGAGAGTATTGGCCGGAAAATGCCAAAGCAAGGGTTGTGCCAATAACAATGAGCACTACATATAGATATGACACATGCGAGGAGCTTGCCCGCGTTTTTGACCTTGAGCAGGACACAGATATGTATACAAGGCTTTCAAACCCGACAACTGACATGCTTGAGAAAAAAGTATCGCTTATGGAAGGCGGAGTTGGAGCGTTGGCTACTTCCTCTGGAATGGCAGCTATAACTTTAGCTGTTATTAATATGTGCAAGAAGGGCGACAGTATACTTGCGGCTAATAATATTTACGGCGGAGCATATACTGTTTTTACAACTACATTTAAAGATTTGGGAATAGAGGCCATAATGTTTGACCCGGATATAAGCGAAGAAGAAATGCTCGCTCTTGCTAAGCCAAACACAAAGCTCGTTTATGGAGAGTCTATAAGCAATCCTTTGGCAAAGGTGCTTGATTTTGAGAAATTCTCTAATGTTGCCAAAAAACTTAACGTTCCTCTTATGGTTGACAACACTTTTGCTACGCCTGCTTTATGCAAGCCTTTTGAACTGGGAGCCAACATAGTTGTTCACTCCACAAGCAAATATATGGACGGACATGCAGTGGCTCTTGGAGGAATTATTGTTGACGGCGGAAACTTTAACTGGGATAACGGAAAATTCCCTGATTTTGTTGAGCCTGACGAAAGCTATCACGGTGTAAGTTATGTTAAGAATTTCGGAGAAAAAGCATATATAACTAAGGCAAGAGTGCAGATGATGAGAAACTTTGGAATGACTCCAAGCCCATTCAACTCTTGGCTTATAAATCTTGGCTGCGAGACACTTCATTTAAGAATGAGAAAACACAGCGACAATGCTCTTAAAATAGCTAAATATCTTGAGGCTAACGATATGTGCGCATGGGTTAAATATCCTGGACTTGAAAGCAGCCAGTATTATGGATTGGCTCAAAAATACCTTCCGAACGGCTGCAGCGGCGTTATGACATTTGGTGTGAAAGGTGGAAGAGACGCTTCAAGGAAGTTTATAAACTCTCTTAAAATGGTAGCTCTTGTTACACATGTAGCTGATTCAAGGACATGCGTTCTTCAACCAGCTTCAACAACACACAGGCAGCTTTCGGACCAAGAGCTTATAGACTGCGGAATATCGCCTGAAATGATAAGACTTTCCGTTGGAATTGAGGAGCCGGACGACATTATAGCTGATTTTGAACAGGCTTTTGAAAACTGCAAATAATTAAAAATATCTAAGTTTAAGGGGGCGGAGCACTATGATAAATACTGTTACTATAAGCCAAATAAACATGCTTTTAAAAACGGAGTACGGTGACCCGCACAGTGTTCTTGGAATGCACGTTGTGTCAAATGGCGGCGATATGGCTGTTGCCGTTAGGGAAATAATACCAAACGCCGTTTCAATAGAGGTTGTTGACAACGTTACTGGGGACAACTTTAAATGTGAAAAAATACATGACGACGGATTTTTTGAGGCTATAATAAACAGCAGAAACAAATATTTTGATTATAGTCTTAAAGTTGATTTTGGCGGCGGCAATATATGGGTAACAGCAGACCAATATACATTTGAGCCTACAATAACAGAGTATGACAGGTACCTTTTTGGCGCCGGAACAAACTATATGATATATGAGAAACTTGGGGCGCATATGCGGAATATAGACGGTGTTGAAGGCGTATCTTTTGCCGTATGGGCCCCAAACGCCAAAAGTGTGTGCGTAATAGGCGATTTTAACATGTGGGACCCGCGCCGCAGTCAAATGCGCCTGCTTGGAGATTCAGGAATATGGGAAATATTCATACCTGGAGTTGTCGAAGGAGATAAATATAAATTCAGAATAAAGGATTCCAACGGCAGAGTATGTGATAAATCCGACCCATATGGCTTTTTTATGGAGCTTAGGCCAAACACGGCGTCAATAGTTCACAACATTCATAAATATGTGTGGAATGATTTTGAATGGCTTGAGGACAGGGCCGAACATGAAAGATATGACAGGCCAGTTAATATATATGAGGTTCACATGGGGTCTTGGCGCCGAGTAGGCAACGACGACAGGTTTATGACATACCTTGAGGCTGCACAAATGCTTGTTAAATATGTTAAAGAAATGGGCTATACGCACATTGAGTTTATGCCTTTAAGCGAACACCCATTTGATGGAAGCTGGGGATATCAGGTTAGCGGATATTATGCCCCAACAAGCAGATATGGGACGCCGGAAGAGTTTATGTACCTTATTGACGTTTGCCACCAAAATGGCATAGGCGTTATTATGGACTGGGTTCCGGCCCATTTCCCTAAAGATGTCTCTGGACTTGCAAAATTTGACGGAACGGCTTTGTATGAGCATGAAGACCCAAGGATTGGTGAGCATGAGGAATGGGGAACACTTGTTTTTAACTATGGACGAAAAGAGGTTTCAAATTTTCTTATAGCCAATGCCTTATATTGGATTAATGAATATCATATTGACGGACTTAGGGTTGACGCTGTGGCGTCAATGCTTTATCTTGATTATTGCCGCGATGATGGAAAGTGGCTTCCTAATAAGTATGGCGGAAGAGAAAACTTGGCGGCTGTTGAGTTTCTTAAGCACTTAAACTCTGTTATACGCTCAAGCTGTAAAGGCGTTATGATTATGGCTGAGGAGTCAACATCTTGGGAAGGAGTTACAAGGGATACCAAATATAACGGCCTTGGTTTCACATTTAAGTGGGATATGGGCTGGATGAATGACTTTTTGAGTTATATTAAAAAAGAGACTGTTTACAGAAAGTATCACCACAATTATCTTACATTCAGCATGATGTATAACTACAACGAGAATTTCATACTTGTATTGTCTCATGATGAGGTAGTTCATATGAAGGGCTCTATGATGTATAAGGTGCCTGGGGATATGTGGCAGAAAGCGGCTAATCTTAGGGTTGCCTATGGTTTTATGTATGCTCACCCTGGTAAAAAGCTTATGTTTATGGGAAATGAGATAGGGCAGTTTTCTGAATGGAGCGAGGCCAGAAGCCTTGACTGGCATATACTTCAATATGACATACACAGAAATCTGCAAACCTATGTAAGGTCTCTTAATCATTTTTATACAGAATATAAGGCCTTATGGGAAATGGACTTTAATCCAGAGGGTTTTGAATGGATAGACTGTGATGACTCTGAAAGAAGTATAGTTTCATTTGAGAGAAGAACGTGGGACGAAAGGCTTATTGTTGTTTGTAACTTTACCGAACACACTTACGATTCTTTTAGGCAGGGAGTTTTTGAGGACGGTATTTATGAAGAAGTTTTCAACAGCGACGACATTGCCTTTGGAGGAACTGGACGACTGAACTTAGACCCTATTAAATCGGAAAAAATTAACTGCTCAAGAGCGGAGAACAGCATAAATATAACACTTCCGCCACTTGGATTTGTTGTTTTTAAGCTTAAAAAAGATTGATAAAAAGTAATTTAATATTTTATAAAGTTTTTGTGTTGACGCAAGTGATTTTTTTGTGTATAATCATTAGGTATGTGGTGTAAGTGGGTGATTTTAAAATTTCCTATTATGCCATTGATTAAGCTTACGGAGGGAGGGAAATTCATGTCAGAGGTTAGAGTAAAAGAAAATGAATCCTTGGATAGTGCTCTTCGTCGCTTTAAAAGAAACTGTGCCAGAGATGGTATAATGGGTGAAGTTCGTAAGAGAGAACATTATGACAAGCCAAGTGTTAAACGCAAAAAGAAATCAGAGGCTGCAAGAAAACGTAAATTCAGATAATTGAAAGCTGTGATGGTTTTATGTCTTTAAAAGAAAGACTTTTGCAGGACATGAAGGATGCTATGAAAGAAAAGGACACTGTACGCAAAAATACAGTGCAGCTTGTTCGGTCGGGCATTCTTCAAATTGAGAAGGACAAAAAAATTGAGCTTGACGATGAGGGTGTTTTGGACGTTATATCAAAAGAACTTAAAAAACGCCGTGATTCTATGCCGGACTTTATAAAAAGCGGACGACAGGACCTTATTGATGAGCTCAATAGAGAAATTGAGGTATTGCTTGGATATCTTCCAGAGCAAATGACCGAGGAAGAAATTAAAGATTTAGTAGTTTCGGCCATAAATGAAACGGGTGCGTCCACAATGAAGGATATGGGGAAAGTTATGGCTTATCTCAATCCAAAAGTTAAAGGCCGTGCCGATAACAAAATAGTAAGCACATTTGTAAAAGAAATGCTTAAATAAAAAGACAAGCCGCTTTAAAACAGCGGCTTTTTTATATTATAAAAAATGGCCCTTAATGGGCCATTTTGGTGTTTGTTAAATTATAAGAGGGTTAGGTTTTAGTTTTTGTGGCTGCTTTTGTTTGTTTTATTTGTTTTGTTTGTCTTTTCTGTGTTAAGGTTATACTCCTCGGCAAACTCTGTTCTGTTCATTTCTTTTTCAGCACGCTTATCTGTTCTTTTTTCTGTTCTCTTTTTTTCCATATTAAATCCAGCTCCTTTAATTACAATATTGTTTTGCAATTATAGTATTTCTCGTAAACATATTTTTATACAAAACACAAGCTGGTAATTTATCATAATCAAATTTTATATACAGGTACTATTATATTCTGTCCTTGGATGATTCTGTCATTTTCCATATTATTGAATTCCATTATTTCTTTTACGTATTCTTTTGTATTTATGTTTCCATAAGAGTAGTTTTCAGCTATATTCCAAAGAGTATCTCCATATTGTATTTTGTGTACTTGATATATAACCTGAGGATTTTCGGTGTAAGTTCCACCAAGAGCGAACACAGCAATAGATAAAATAAAAACAAAAGATGTTATAATAAAAACTAATTTTCTCATATTTACGCCTCCTACAAACTTATATTCCTAAATATACTATAAATATATACGAACTGACATTCTTTGTCAATATTTTTTTGAGATTTGCGAATATATGTTTTTGATGTTTGTGTTATTAATGATACTATGGTATAATTAAACAAAAATATAAATAATGTTATTAATTTGTTAAAATATTGAGGTGATATATTTGGCTGAGTTATCAAATAAACAACAGCAAATACTTGATTATTTAAAAACAGAGGTTAGGAAAAGAGGCTATCCTCCTTCAGTTCGCGAGATTTGCGACGCTGTGGGACTTAAATCAACTTCTACTGTTCATGGACATCTTACCCGACTTGAGAAAAAGGGATATATAAAGCGTGACCCCACAAAGCCAAGGGCCATAGAAATACTTGATGATGAACCGCTTTTTGTAAGCGATAATGAGGTTATTGACGTGCCTATTGTGGGCACAATAACAGCTGGTCTTCCTATTTTGGCTGTTGAGAACATAGAGGGAACTTTTCCTATACCATTACAGTATATTAACGGAGACAGCATGTTTATGCTTAAGGTTAGAGGCGAGAGTATGATAAATGCTGGAATATTTGACAAAGACCTTATACTTGTTAAACAACAGCCAAGCGCTGACAACGGGGACATAGTTGTAGCTCTTATAGATGATGATTATGCTACTGTAAAAAGATTTTTTTATGAAGACGGCCATATAAGACTTCAGCCGGAGAATCCGGCAATGTCACCCATAATAGTTGAAAAATGCACTATATTGGGAAAAGTTACTGGGCTTTTTAGAAAATTTTGACAACAAACAATCGGAGCTGATTTAAATGTATGGTTTTATTAGAGTTGGAGCGGCTGTGCCGGAAGTAAAAGTTGCGGACTGTAAGTTTAACAGAGAAAAGATAATTGAGCTTGTTTGTGAGGCAGAGGAAAACAGAGTGTCAATTGTTGTTTTTCCTGAGCTTTGTATTTCGTCATACACTTGCGGCGACTTGTTTTTGCAGTCATCATTATTGAAAGAATGTGAAAATTCACTTAGTTTTATAGCTGAAAAAACCAGAGATAAAAATGTTTTTATTATACTTGGCATGCCTATAAAGGCAGATAACCGCATATTTAATTGCGCTGTTGTGTTGAATAAGGGACAAATACTTGGAGTTATACCCAAAACTCATATTCCTAATTATGGGGAATTTTATGAAAAAAGGTGGTTTGCAGGAGCCAACGAACTTAAAAGCGAAAATATAAATATATGTTCGCAAAATGTTCCCGTGGGAAGAAATATTTTATTTAGGGATATAAAAAATGAGGATTTTACATTTGGCATTGAGATTTGTGAAGACTTATGGGCGCCTATACCACCTTCTTCATGTCACGCTGTTGAGGGGGCGTCGCTTATATTTAATTTATCCGCTAGCAATGAACTTGCCTCAAAAAATGAATACAGAAAAAGTCTTGTAAAAATGCAGTCAGCGTCGGCCATATGCGGGTATGTATATTCATCGGCAGGAGTTGGAGAGTCCAGCCAAGACACAGTTTTCAGCGGACACGCCATGATTTGCGAAAACGGCACGCTTCTTAAAGAAAGCGGCAGGTTCTCAATTAAAGGTGAGCTTATATATTCTGACATTGACACGGAAAAAATATGCAATGACAGAAGAAAGAACACCAGTTTTGAGAAAGATTTATATTCACCGGAGAAAGAATACAGATATGTGTATATTGATATTCCCGAATGGTGTGAGAAAAAGCCGGAAAGAGAAATTTCAAAAACTCCCTTTACACCGGCGAACAATTTTAAACTTTTTGAAAGATGCGAGGACATATTTAAAATACAAGTTTCCGGTCTTGCCAAAAGAATTATGCATACAAAATGCGGTTCCCTTGTTATAGGCATATCGGGAGGACTTGACTCCACTTTAGCCCTTCTTGTTTCTGTTAAGGCCTGTGATTATATAGGCATGGACAGAAAAAAGGTTATTGGAATAACAATGCCAGGATTTGGCACAACTGACAGAACATATAATAACGCTGTTAATCTTATGAAAGCTTTAGGCATTTCAACTATGGAAATATCCATAAAAGACGCCGCAATTTTGCATTTTAAAGATATAGGCCATGATATTTCAGTGCATGATGTAACATATGAGAACACGCAGGCCCGTGAACGGACACAAATACTGATGGATATTGCAAACAAATATAATGGAATTGTTGTTGGAACCGGAGATTTATCAGAGCTTGCCCTTGGGTGGGCAACATATAACGGCGACCATATGTCAATGTATGGTGTGAATTCGGGAGTTCCCAAAACCCTTGTGCGTGTGCTTGTCAGGCATGTGGCTGAAAACAGCGGTTTAGGAGATAGTGCGGAAACTATACTTTTTGATATATTGGATACACCTGTAAGTCCTGAGCTATTGCCTCCAAGTAAGGACGGCGAAATAAAGCAGAAAACGGAGGATATTGTTGGGCCTTATGAGCTGCACGATTTCTTTTTATATTATATGGTGCGTTTCGGATTCAGTCCGTCAAAAATAATGTTTTTAGCAAAAACAGCTTTTGATGGAGATTATGATGAAAAAACAATATTGAAATGGCTTGAGAATTTTTATAAGAGATTTTTTGCCCAGCAATTTAAGCGCTCATGCCTTCCTGACGGGCCAAAAGTTGGAACAATTAATCTTTCTCCAAGAGGAGACTGGAGAATGCCGAGCGATGCCGCAAATTCTGTTTGGATTGACGATATTTTTGAATATAAAAATTAGGACGTGTAAATAATGATATTGAGACCGTTTAGCAAATCTGATGGAAATATGATTTTAAGCTGGATAAATGACGAAAGGGAATTTTATGTTTTAACAGGCGGTACACTTGGAAATTATCCAATAACATCAGAGGATATTTATAATGCATATACATCGCGCAGAGATTTAATGGTATTTATTGCAGAAGAAAACAATAAATCAATAGGGCAGTTTGGTCTTTACGTTACTGAAGGAAAGAATTATAGAATTTGTTATGTTATCGTAAATAAAAAAGAGCGGGGAAAAGGCCTTGGCACTGAAATGGTTAGAGAGGCAGTGAAATATTGTTTTGATGTTCTTGAGGGAGAAAGTATCTCTCTATCCGTTTTCAAAACTAATAAGCCAGCTTTTTTATGCTATAAAAAAATCGGATTTAAAATTATTGATGGAAAAGAAAAAAGTTTTAACATTATGGGCAAAGAAGAAGCATGTTATGAAATGATTTTGAAAAGGTATTAAACAATTAATGCCATATATTGGGTTTTGGTTTTAACTAAATACAATATATGGCATTAAAAAATAATTTTTGAAAAATTTCAAAAAACCCGTTGACAAAAGGTGAGAAATGAGTATAATTATATTTCGTTGCCGCTGAAAACGAGCGAGAGCGAACGAACAGAGGCAG
>CAJFUS010000041.1 GCA_904420235.1 Candidatus Neoanaerotignum tabaqchaliae | reverse complement strand
TGGCCTAAAATAAGACGTGTGATTATATTGGCCTCGTGGGCGGCGCATAAAGCCGCTCTTGGAGCCATAAGCCCCATTGTTTGCGACGCGCCGTTTATCCCGTCGCCGCATAGATATATGTTTTTGCCTAATTTTTTTGTTTTTATAAGGTTAGAGCTTTCATATCCCGCAAGGCCCGAGGCGCAGACGATTTTTTTATCCGGAAAAATTTCGCTTGCGTTTTCTATAAGCATAGCCTTGGCCTCGGGGTTATCAAAAGCCTCGCAAATAATATTGTCGTACATAAAAAGGTCTTTTATGTTCTCCGGTGAAACCTTAACGGTGTCTAAGGTTATATCAATATATGGGTTTATATTGAGCAGTTCGCTTTTAAGGGCCTCGGTTTTATACATTCCAACATGCTCCAAAAAATACTGCTGCCTGTTCAGGTTGGTTAAATCAACTATGTCAAAATCTATAATGTGTATGTGTCCAACACCAATGCGGCACAGTGAAAACGCCACATTGGAGCCAAGGCCGCCAAGGCCGGCTATGGCCACATGGGCATTGCCTAAGGCTTCCTGGATTTTAGCCCCATGACGGGCGCGCAAAGCGCCGTTTATTTCTTCCCTTGTGAAATGCCGCATTTATCAGCCACCTCCAACAAAGCTTACTATCTCAATTTTGTCGCTGTCTGCGATAATTGTGCTGTCATACTGAGCTTTTGGCAGTATTTCGCCGTTAAGCTCAACGGCTATTAAATTGCGGCGGTAGCCATGCGATTCAACATAGCTTCCTATTGTGACAATTCCGTCGGGCGTAAACTGAACTCCGTTAACAGTAGCCATATACAAGCCTCCTTTCCGATGATTGTGCGAAAAAAAAGCTCACAAAGAAATACACCCGCGGTGGTGCACCCCTTCGTGAACTTTTAATTCACTCACAATGGTTTAAGTAATTAAGTTTTTAAGCAAAAGCCTGTTTGGTATTTTTCCAAAAAAAGGGAAACCGCCAAACGGTTTCCCTTTAAAATACAATAGTATGGGTTCCTACGTTGGCATTATCCAAATCAGGTTTATGGGTCGAAGTTTTAAACTTCCTCTCAGCCTATTTATAAGCTCCCCCGCTTCATTTTTACAATAACAGTATAGAATTGTTTCCCTGAATTGTCAATAAAAATGTTGAATTTCTCCGCAGATGAAAATAAAAAATTCAGCCGGATTTTTGTAATGTTAATGCCTTTTCAATTAATGAATTACACTTTGTTAAATTTAGAGGATACGCCTAAATTTGTCCATTAAAACGCGGCTTAAAGGATTAACTGTATAAACCAAAAGCTTAAAAAAGTAAAATAAAGCTAAAAATTCCAGTATATTTCAACAGGCACTTCATTTGTATTTTGAATCCTTTTCCCAACGGTTATATAGTCTATAAATTCTTCAGCCATTTCGCGGGTAAGGAAAGAGGGGTTTAGATATTCATCAATAATGTCAGAATTATTTTTATTGCTGGCTTTAATAGATGATAAAATTTTTTCATTTTCGTCTATAACTCTTTCGGCCGTTTTACGCTTGACAATCAGTTCTTTTGATATGGACTCGAAATCCTCTGGAGATATAACACCTGACGATTTGTCAATGTATATATCGCAAAGACTTTTTGAGTAAATATCAATATTTTTCTTTTGTTTTAATATTTCCAACCGCGCTGTTTCTGTGCGTTTAGAATAATCGGAGAAAAAAGTGACGCTGTTTTTAAGAACTTCCCTATCTATAAGATTTTCGGAAAGCTTATTAAGCTCTTTAATTACGGCGGTTTCAAGGCTTTCAACAGATATAAAAGCGCCTTGGCAGGCAAAAGGGGCCACATGGTGTGTAGGACACATAAGATAATGTTTTCCATGGGTTTTTAAAGAACGCATAACACAGCCGCAGCCAATACAGCTGGCTTTTCCGGCAAAAATTCCAATTCTGCCCGATTTAAAGGGCCTTGAGCGTTCTTTAAGTATGTTTTGAACTCTGTTCCATAAATCCATGTCTATTATCGGCTCGTGGGTGCCTTTAACTATATACCATTGGCTTTTGGGACGAGGCCTGTTTTTCTTTGTTTTGTATGAAACGCTTCCGTATTTTCCCTGAACCATATTGCCTATGTATATCTCGTTTGAGAGCATATTTGATATTGAGAAATATTTCCAAAGGGAGCCGGCCGGACCTTTTGGCTGTTTATATTTAAGGCCCTGTCTGCGTTTGTATTCCGTTGGGTTTGGAATGCCGCGGCTGTTCAGTATTCTGGCTATGGCCGTTTTTCCATATCCGGCCGCGAAAAGTGAAAATACCTCCCGCACAACTTCGGCGGCCTCAGGGTCAATTATTATGCGGCCTTTATGGTTCGGGTCTTTTTTGTAGCCGTAAAGGGCGAATGAGCCTATATGGCAGCCGTTTTTCCTTTTGTTTGTAAGCACGCTTTTTATATTTTCAGACATATCCTCAAGATACCACTCATTTATAAGACCGTTAATCTGCCTTGATTTTTTGTTGCCTTTGTTGTTGGTGTCGGCGTTGTCAACAATGCTTATAAAGCGTATGCCCCAAATAGGGAAAAGGCCGTGTATGTATTTTTCTACAAGCTCCATTTCTCTTGTAAACCGAGATTGTGTTTTGCAAAGTATTATACTGAACTTTTTATTTTCCGCGTCGTTTATAAGGGATTTAAAGCCGGGACGTTCTCTGTTGGCGCCTGTGTAATCATCGTCTGTGTATACTTTGTATATTTCCCAGCCCTGTTCAAAGGCATATTCCGTAAGCATGGCCTTTTGATTTTGTATGCTCTCACTTTCGTCGGTTTTAAAAAACTTGTCTTTGTCCTCCTCTGATAAACGGCAGTAAACAGCAACCTTTTCGGACGCCATAGAATCACTCTTCCGGATTTGTTTTAAAAATATTTTGTTTAAGGCTTTCGGCTGTGTTTATGAATTTTACCCATGCTTTTGTATATTCTTCTTTTGACGGCGGCGTTTCACCGTTTTTAAATATATTTTTACATATAATTTTATTTTTCATGAAATCACTTCCTTAAAGGAATTTTATGCGGCAATAAGAAGATTTATTAGTTTACAAATTCCAAGTGCCTTTATATTTAGTAAAAATTAATATATTAAGAACACAATGTTTGTTGATTTTTTAAATGAAACTGTAATTGACAAAAGTGTTTAGAAACTATACTATATTCTTATGAATGGAAAAGATAATAACATTGGAGATAAGTTTTTCAGGGTAGCAGCTAAATTCTCTGAAATTGACGAAAACTCAAAGTGCGAGATTGAGGACGAGAATTTTGTTAATACTGAAATGCACATTGTTAAGTTAATAAAGGAACATGAGGGAATACATGTAACCGGCATAGCCGAAATGCTTGGAGTTACAAAAGGAGCTGTTTCGCAGGTTCTTGGAAGACTTGAGAAAAAAGGGGTAGTAGTAAAGGAGAGAGATGATAAAAACATGTCAAGGCTTGTTTTAAAGCTTACCCCAAAGGGCGAAAGGCTGTATGAGGTTCACGAGGCTTTCCATGCGGAGCTTAATGAAATTATAAAAGAAACCCTTGAGAACTCAACTGAGGAAAACCGAATTTTTCTTAAAAATTTTCTTGATACCGTTGAAACAAGAATGCTTCAGATTCATATAAAATAAATATTAAATTGCAAATAGTAAGTATACGAAAAGCGTATAGTATCTAAATACATTTTCATAGTGTTTGCAATAAAGCCATTAACATAAGGCTGTTTATAAAATAAGCGTATAGTAACTAAACACAAAGGAGGATAATATGATTAGTTTAAACGACATTAACTTGGCTAAAAACAAAATAGCGTCATATGTGCACCGCACTCCGCTTATATACTCACACAGCATAAGCGGTATGGTTGGGGCAGATACATATTTTAAATGTGAGAATCTTCAAAAAACGGGTTCTTTTAAAGCAAGAGGAGCTTTTAACAAAATGCTTTCTCTTACTGAGGAGGAAAAGCAAAGAGGCGTTGTGTGCTATTCGTCTGGAAACCATGCTCAGGCAGTAAGTTATGTCGCCTCCGTTTTAGGAGTTAGAGCTTGGGTTTTTATGCCGGAAACGGCTGTGCCGTCAAAAGTGGCGGCATGCAGGGGATATGGCGCCAACGTTGTGCTTTACGGCAAAACAGGGGCCGACGCTTATCCAAAAGCAATAGAGTGCATGAAAGAGAAAAATCTTGTTTATATAGACCCTGTTGAGGATTATAAAATAATGGCCGGACAGGGAACGTCTGGTATTGAGATAATGGAGGATTTGCCGGAGGCGGATGCTGTTTATGTGCCTGTTGGCGGAGGCGGGCTTATGACGGGAGTTTCAACGGCCATTAAAGCCATTTCTCCAAAAACCAAGGTTATAGGTGTTGAGCCGGAAAATATGAATTGTGTTGGGGCCTCTTTTGCAGCAAAAAAAATAACTAAAATCAAGAGAAAGTTTTCTATTGCAGACGGTCTTGCTGGAGATGCTCCCGGTGAGTTGGCATTTGAGGGCGTAATGAAAAATGTAGACGAAATGATTACTGTTTCAGATGAAGACATAGAAAAGGCTATGGCTCTTATTATCTATCGTACAAAAATGTTTATAGAGCCGTCAGCGGCCGTAACTTTAGCCGGTTTAATGAGCGGAAAAGCCTTTAAGGGAAACAAAAATGTTTGTCTGCTTTCAGGTGGAAACGCCAATTTAAAGGTTGTGGCCGACATATTTAACAAAGTGTCTGTTTATTAATTTTTAGGAGGTTTTTTATGAAAACATTATTATTAACGAAAGAAGACGTTGAAAAGATAGTAAGCATGGAAGATGCAATAGAGGCTGTTGAGGAAGGTTACAGGGCTTTTAACAGCGGCAAGGTTATGCAGCCGGATTATATAGCTATGCCTTTTGACGCGCCGAGAGGAGAGTTGGATTTTAAAGTTGGTTATTATTCTGGAAGTGAAATAATATCATTAAAGGCATCTTCAGG
>CAJFUS010000040.1 GCA_904420235.1 Candidatus Neoanaerotignum tabaqchaliae | reverse complement strand
TTTTTTATCGGCCTTCAATTTTAATCCGGCCGTAAAAATATTTCACATCAAACACAAAAAATCCGCCCCCAGCCGCGTTTGGGGACGGTTTTTGTATGCTGCATCAATCAAGGAGGTTCATTTTGGGGTTTGGGGTAGTTTGAAACTATTTTTATATAAAGCAAACGCCAAAATTTTGTTTTAAAGACAGTTTTAAAATCTGTTGTTAAAATTTGCCGTAACCAAGGCGTTTTCAGCATCCGCAAAACCGGTTTGCGCCGATTTTGCAAGGGGTTATTTTTAACTGCCGCATTGCTGGTTATGGCCTGTGTCTTTTTCA
The DNA here is from genome assembly GCA_904420235.1 of Candidatus Neoanaerotignum tabaqchaliae. Classification (GTDB taxonomy): domain Bacteria; phylum Bacillota; class Clostridia; order Lachnospirales; family Anaerotignaceae; genus Neoanaerotignum_A; species Neoanaerotignum_A tabaqchaliae. Next base: position 2,475 of record CAJFUS010000040.1, on the reverse strand, counting down.
GTTAACTCCAAACAGCAGGTCGCCGTATGTTGGGAACGGCCAATAGGATTTAGCCGTTATAACCTCGGCGGCGTCGCAGTCGGAACGCAGCTCGTTCATTTTGGAAATTACTTCATCTCTTATAATTTCGCTTTGATGGGCAATGTCACTTATATCGGCAAGCCTCAACAATATTTCCTCAAGCTCTCCGGCTTTTACAGACATTCCGCTTGTTAAAGCCGACAGCTTTTTAACAAGACCAGTTTCATAGCCGCAGTCTATGTCGCTTGAAAGCGCTTTTTTTGCGGCGGCGGCTTTGGCCACGTCGGCGGAGTAGGCCTCAACTGCGGGAGATATCTGCTTTCTTACTATGTTAATCATTGTGTTGGCCTCTATTGTAACGGCCTTGCAGTAGTTGTCAAGCATAATCTCAAATCTGGAGTTAAGCTCCTCTTTGGAGTATACGCCGTGGGAGGTAAGCATATCCACGTTCTTTTTGTCCAAAAGGTGCGGCATGCAGTCAGGAGTAGTTTTGTAGTTGCAAAGACCTCTTTTTTCGGTGGCTTCCTTAATCCACTCGTCGTCATAGCCGTTGCCGTTGAATATAATACGTTTGTGGTCCTTAATTGTCTTTTTAATCATCTCGTGAAGGGCCGTGCTGAAGTCCTCCACACCCTCAAGCCTGTCGGCGTAAATTTTAAGAGACTCGGCTACGGCCGAATTAAGCATAATGTTTGCGCAGGCTATGCTGTTGGACGAGCCGAGCATACGGAACTCGAACTTGTTTCCGGTAAAAGCGAAAGGCGAGGTGCGGTTTCTGTCGGTAGTATCCTTTATAAATCTTGGAAGAACGTTAACTCCCAGCTTCATTTTTTCTTTTTCGGCGCCCTTATAGGCGGAATCAGTTTCTATGGCCTCAAGAATGGCCGTAAGCTCGTCGCCAAGGAACATTGACACAACGGCCGGCGGAGCCTCGTTGGCGCCGAGACGGTGGTCGTTGCCGGCAGTGGCCACGGCTATTCTTAAAAGGTCCTGATAATCGTCAACGGCCTTAATAACAGCGCACAGGAACAAAAGGAACTGGGCGTTTTCATAAGGCGTTTCGCCGGGTGAAAGAAGGTTGACTCCTTCGTCGGTTGATATGGACCAGTTGTTGTGCTTGCCGCTTCCGTTTACGCCGGCGAAGGGCTTTTCGTGAAGCAGGCATACAAGGCCGTGCTTTGCGGCAACCTTCTGCATTATTTCCATTGTAAGCTGATTGTGGTCGGTGGCTATGTTTGTTGTTGTATAAATAGGGGCAAGCTCGTGCTGGGCCGGAGCTACCTCGTTGTGCTCTGTTTTGGCAAGTATTCCCAGCTTCCAAAGCTCCTCGTTAAGCTCATCCATGAAAGCCGCTACCCTTGGTTTAATAACGCCGAAATAGTGGTCGTCCATTTCCTGTCCCTTGGGCGGCTTGGCGCCGAACAATGTGCGGCCCGTAAAACGAATGTCAGGGCGTTTTTCATACATTTCCCTTGTTATAAGAAAATATTCCTGCTCCGGACCTACAGAAGAACGAACATATTTCGCCGTTGTGTTGCCGAAAAGCCTGAGAATTCGGAGAGCCTGCTTATTTAAGGCTTCCATGGAACGCAAAAGGGGCGTTTTTTTGTCAAGAGCCTGACCGCCGTAGGAGCAAAAGGCCGTTGGAATGCAGAGGGTTTTGCCCTTTATAAAGGCATAGGAGGTAGGGTCCCATGCCGTATAGCCCCTTGCCTCAAATGTGGCTCTAAGGCCGCCGCTTGGGAATGACGAGGCGTCCGGCTCGCCCTTTATAAGCTCCTTGCCGGAAAATTCCATAATTACGCCGCCGTCTGGAGAGGGCGTAATAAAGCTGTCGTGCTTTTCAGCCGTAATTCCAGTAAGAGGCTGGAACCAGTGGGTGTAGTGGGTGGCTCCATGCTGAACGGCCCAGTCCTTCATGGCCTCGGCAACAGCGTTTGCCACGCCTATGTCAAGGCGCTTGCCTTCGTCTATGGTTTTTCTGAGGGAGTTATAAATATCCTCAGACAAATTGGCTTTCATAACTCTGTCGTCAAAAACTAAACTTCCAAAATAATCAGGTACACTTACCATAACAAAAAATCCCCCTTCTTATTTTTAAAAAATAAAAAACGCCTGTAATATATAAATATATTATGGGCGCCTTTGCCTTAAAAATAAAATTTAATATTTTTTTTGATTAAATAGAGAAAGCGCCTTTGAAAATATCAAAGACGCCTTTGCCTTAATGAAGCCAGTATAGAACAGCCCAATTAAAATGTCAAGTACTTTTTTTGATTTTTTATTCAGCATTTTTCGCCGATAAATTTTTGAACTAAGTTAAAAAACGAAAAAATAGCGTATTTACCGGTGAAAATAAAACTTTAATTGGCGGCGTATAGAATTCAATTTTTCCCCGAATAAGGTTTTTAACAAGAGGACAGATTATAAATTTAACAGGTATAATAACTTTCT
>CAJFUS010000039.1 GCA_904420235.1 Candidatus Neoanaerotignum tabaqchaliae | reverse complement strand
CGGAATGGGCCTTTGCCCTTAACCCGAAGCTTTTGCTTTTCTACTATAAAATTACTCCCGCTTTTTACGGTTTATATATTGCCCTTGTCCTCTTCCGTTATAAAATGACCTGTGGAAGGTATTTTGTCGGCCCTGTAAAATTCCGGATTGCCGCTTTTAAACTCCTCCGCCGGCATTATGTTTGTTATGGCGCTGTTTTTCTTCAGCTTATAAAGCTGAACTCCGCCTGAGGTTTTTGTGGCGCTTTCCGGTATAAGGCCGGTGTTGAAAAGACAGGCTTTGTCGCTGTCTCTTATAAGCACAAAATCTCTGTCGCCATCTGTAAATGTCATAAATATAAGAGGCGATTTTGAGGAATAGGCGTTTATAAGGCGTTTGCGGTTGGTTTTTGTTTTGTAGGATAAAAGAGGTATTTTAACGGCCTTGCCGTTTTCAAAAACCATAAAAATCTGTCCGGAGTAGTCCGTTGTGGCGGCGGCGAATATAATACGCTCGTTTTCCTCCATATCCAAAAGGTTTGGCAGATATTCTCCAAGGGAGCTGGCCTTTGTGTCCGGTATGTCGCTGAGCTTAATTTTGTATACGTTATACATGTTTGAGAAAAACAGCATCTCGGCCCTGTTGGTGCTTTCAGCCTCAACCACAATTCTGTCGTCCTCTTTAAGCTTCTGCTCTCCGGCTGTGCGCAAAGATACAAGGCTTATTTTTTTGAAATAATTCTGCTCCGTAAGGAAAAATTTAAGTCCGTAGTCCTCTATAAGACGCTCCTCCGGTATAACCTTTATTTCGTGGGCCATAACAATTTCGGTTTTTCTCGGCTTTCCGTATTTTTTTGATACGGCTCTAAGCTGGGAGCATATTATGGCCTTTATTTTTTTGTCGCTTTTAAGGGTTTCGTTAAGGCTTTTAAGCTCCTTTTCAAGGCTCTCCGTTTCCTTAATTCGGTTCAAAATATATTCCTTGTTTATGTTTCTAAGCTTTATTTCGGCTATATATTCCGCCTGTTTCTCGTCAATGCCGAAGCCCGCCATAAGGTTTGGCACAACCATGCTTTCCTTTTCCGTTTGACGTATTATGGCTATGGCCTTATCTATGTCGGCCAATATTTTCTCAAGACCCATTAAAAGGTGCAGTTTGGCGCTTTTTTTGTCTATGTCATAGGCTATTTGGCCCCTTATGGACTTTATTCTGAAGTCCTCCCAGCACTGAAGTATCTGCCCAACACCCATTGTTTTGGGCCTTCCGTCTATAAGTATGTTGAAATTGCAGCTGAATGTGTCGGAAAGGGGCGTTTGCTGAAACAGCTTGTGCATTAAAATTTCTACATTAGTGTTCCGCCTAACGTCTATGGCTATTTTAAGGCCGCTAAGGTCCGTTTCGTCTCTAACGTCGGTTATTTCTTTAATTTTGCCCGATTTAACAAGCTGTATTATTTTGTCTATTATGCTTTCCACGTTGGTGGTGTAGGGAATTTCCATAACCTCAACGCAGTTGTTTTTGGAATCAAACCGGTATTTGGCGTTTACCCTGAAACTGCCACGGCCCGTTTCGTAAATGCGGTCTATTTCCTCTTTGCTGTATAAAAGCTTCCCACCTGTGGAAAAATCCGGCGCCTTAAGTGTTTGGGAAATATCGGCGTTGGGGTTGTTGATGTGGGCTATAGCCGTTTCGCATATTTCGGATAGGTTAAAGCTGCAAATGGAGCTGGCCATTCCAACGGCTATGCCCTGATTTGGGTTAACAAGTATGTTGGGAAAGGTTGTGGGCAAAAGGAGAGGTTCCTTTTCGGTAGCGTCAAAATTGTCCACAAACTCCACTGTGTTTTTGTCTATGTCGGCAAATATCTCGGAACATATAGGCGACAGCTTAACCTCTGTGTATCTGGGGGCGGCATAGGCCATGTCTCGGGAATACTGCTTGCCGAAGTTTCCCTTAGAGTCTATAAATGGGTGCAAAAGGGCGCCGTTGCCCTCCGTAAGGCGCACCATTGTTTCGTATATAGCGGCGTCGCCATGGGGGTTAAGCTTCATTGTTTGACCCACCACTGTGGAGGACTTTTTCCTGTCGCCGTTTAAAAGTCCCATTTCATACATTGTGTAAAGCAGCTTCCTGTGGGAGGGCTTAAAGCCGTCTATTTCCGGTATGGCCCTTGACACTATAACGCTCATGGCGTAGGGCATATAGTTCAGCTCCAAAGTGTCGGTTATGGGCTGCTGCGATATTTTTTCCGGTTTTTTAACGTCCGGCTCCGTTTTCTTTTTTCCTGCCATTTTCTCACCTGTTATTTAATCAGCTTATGTCGCTTAAGTCTATATATTTGTATCCGTCCTGCTCTATGTGCTCTTTGCGGCCCTTAAGGTTGTCGCCCAAAAGCAGCTCAAAAACCTGCCTTGTGGCCTCTTCGTCGGAGGGAAGAACCTGTATAAGCCGGCGGGTTTGGGGATTCATTGTGGTTTCCCACATCATTTCCGGCTGGTTTTCTCCAAGACCTTTGGAGCGCTGTATTGAAACTTTTTTGCCCTTAAGCTTTGACAGTATAGCGGTTTTTTCCGCCTCCGAATAGGCGAAATATGATTTTCCGCCGCTTGTTATCTCAAAAAGGGGCGATTCCGCTATAAACACCTTTTTTTCTTTTATAAGAGTAGGGGCCAAACGGTAGAGCATTGTAAGTATAAGTGTTCTTATCTGATATCCGTCCACATCGGCGTCAGTGCAGATTATTATTTTGCTCCACCTAAGCTGGCTAAGGTCGAAGGAGTTCATGTCGGAGCGTTTCGACTTTATCTCAACTCCGCAGCCCAGAACCTTAAGCAGGTCGGTTATAATGTCGTTTTTAAATATCTTGTCATAGTCCGATTTAAGACAGTTCAATATTTTTCCCCTTACGGGCATTATGGCCTGAAATTCCGCGTCTCTGCCCAGCTTGCAGGAGCCAAGAGCCGAGTCGCCCTCCACAATATAAATCTCACGCCTTGACACGTCCTTTGTGCGGCAGTTAACAAATTTCTCAACCCTGTTGTTCATGTCAAGGCCGCCGGTCAGCTTTTTCCTTATGGAAAGACGGGTTTTTTCGGCGGTTTCCCTGCTGCGCTTGTTGGCCAAAACCTGAGAGGCTATTTTGTCGGCCTCCATTTTGTTCTCTATAAAATAAATCTCCAACTGACGTTTGAAAAAGTCCGTCATGGCCTCCTGAATGAAGCGGTTTGTTATGGATTTTTTTGTCTGGTTCTCGTAGCTGGTTATTGTGGAGAAGGAGTTTATTATAATAATAAGACTGTCCTGAATGTCCTGAAATGTTATTTTTTTCTCGTCCTTTTTATAAAGACCGTTCTGCTTGATATATTTGTCTATGGCGTAAACAAAGGAGCTTTTAACGGCCTTGTCCGGAGAGCCGCCGTATTCAAGAAAGCTGGAGTTGTGAAAATATTCTATAACGTTAACGTCGTTGTTGAAGCAAAAAGCCGTTTCAAACTTAAGCTTGTATTCGGGCTTATCCTCTCTGTCTCGGCCCTTTGTCTCAAACTCATAAAAGCAAACCGACGTAAGGCCCTTGCCGCCGTCCAGCTCCTG
>CAJFUS010000038.1 GCA_904420235.1 Candidatus Neoanaerotignum tabaqchaliae | reverse complement strand
GCTGATGTTTCTGTTTGAACAGAGGCTGTTTGCTGAGAACTTTGTCCCGATGCCGAGCTTCCGCAGCCGCTTATGGCCGTTGAAAGCACTGCCGCTCCTAATAATACAGAAAAAATTGCTCGTTTTTTCATTTTTTAATCCTCCTTTATCTGTCTTTCCCAAAATTCAACTGCATTGTTTATCCAGCCCTCGGCTATGGTTCCTTCTCCAAGGCCAAACCCGTGGGGCAACCCTTTAAAAATTTCAATTTCTGCGTCAGTTCCATTACTTCTGATTCTGTTAATACGACTTTCCATAACCTTGTAAGAAGCAATGCCGTCGCTTGTTCCTACGCAACTGTATGTAGGCGGTTCGTTTCCTGAAACTTCCGAAAGACCTGTGTACTGAATAATGACAGCCGCCGGTCTTGGGTAAACCTGCTCTCCAAAGGCCGCCGTGCCATAAGAGCCAAGCCACGCCGCCATTCTTCCTCCTGCCGAGCCTCCCCAAAGAGAATAATCGGTTATATCCACTTGAAGTTCGTCGGCATGTTCATGTATATAGGCTATGGCCCTTGCCAAATCCTCACATGCTGTTTGAGCTCCGGGACGATAAATAAGCGCAAAGGCGTTATATCCCTTTTTTGAAAGTTCCAATGCGTGAGGAAAACTGTCCTGCATAGCTCCCACATAAACAAAGCCGCCCCCGGCATTGCAAATGGCCACTTTTCCGTTTGGCTCTCCACGGAAGAAAAACAGCCCTGTGTTTTCTTTTTCAGGGTCATTGGCTTTTTCCTCGTCTGTGTAAATATCAAAAAATATTTTGTTTCCCAAAGCCGCCTGCTGACCAAGATAATTTACGATTTCCACTGTTTTGTTAGGATTAATATAGTTATACCAAGGTAAAATATCATCCATATTTTCCAGTATAAGTTTATCATCAATTTCTCGGTCAACCGGAAAAATAAGCCTTCCATAGTTTTCAAAAACTGGTAAGTCTATAACATCTCGTACTTTTGTGTGTATTGAAACAGGTTCAAACACAGCGCTTTCCTCAGTTACGCTTTTAACCGGTTCGGATACGGTCTCATTTTGTCTGGTTTTTATCATATCTTTTCCAGAAGCCTCCCATTTACAAGCGCATAAAATTATCATTAAACAAACGCTTATTATAATTGTCTGCAACACTTTAAATCTGCTCACAAACTTGTTCTCCTTTTGTCATAAAACCTGTTAAAGTTCAATATATAATGACGAGGTAATTTTATTGCCATTTTTTAAGTTTAATAAATAATTATTATACAATTTGTGTATATAACCTAATTTATTCTTTATCTCACAAATAATTGGCAATACTCAATATTTTTTAAGCTTATTTTAAAACTTGGATTTTAAAAAGTACAATACTAAATTTACAGAGCAGTATAAATTAAATGAATACTGATTTTCAATTTTATTAAGCTGCTGTTTTTTGGGATTTAAATTGCAGACTTAAATTTCTCAATGTATTTTTTGGAAAAATAAATATTTTCCATAATTTTCAGTAGTAATTAAAAACCAAAATTACGGTTTTAAATAGTTATAAAAACAAAAATATAAAAATTAAACCGCCCAGTTTAAGAGCGGTGTAAAAAATAATACTATACAGTTAAAGCGACAAATTAAAACAAACAGGCAGTATATTTATAATTTAAATTGCCTTAATTTTTTATTATTTTTCTATTTTTCAAAGGGTTTCAGCATTTTTATAATAAATGACTTTGTAAGCTCATAAATTGTATAGTTGGTATAGTTTACATTAGCCAATTCCATGGCCTCCAGTTGTTTTTGTGTATGGGAGGTGTATGGATAAACGCCAAACAGGAAAGGAAAAAAGGAATACATAAATTCCTGAATATCTTTTACAGACATTGAAGGGAAAAATTTTTCAAGACAGCAGCTTATTGCCCTCAAAGAGTCCGCGTAAACCTTTTTAAAAGCAACTAAATTTTCTATACGGCTGTTTACCTCCATATCATATATATTCATAGACATCAATTTCAGCATACAGCTCCGTTTTTCCAATGTGTGCGCCAGTTTGTCGGAAAATTCTTCCGCAGAGAGTTGTAAATCCAGATTGATAAGCTCTTTTATATCCGAAATCCAAATTTCATACTCGCGCTGGAGCAAAGCTAAAAAGATTTCCTCCTTTGTCTGAAAATAATTATAAATTGAAGTGCGCGTGAAAGAAGTTTTTGCCCCAATATCCCTAATAGTAATATCCTTGAAGCTCATGGTTTCATACAAAAGAGCGCAGGCGTTAATAATTTCTTCTTTTCTTGCATTTATTAATTCTTCTGAACCCTTTGGCATAAAGTTTCCTCCCCTATTTTATGAACTGACGGAATTTCAGCCAAGTTTAAATCATTTATGGTGTTTATTATATCTGTTTTCTGACGCTGTGTCAAATTTATAAAAAGACAGAGGCTGACAAGATATTTGTCTTTTTATAAGTATTTATCAAAATCTAAATAAAGTAAGCAGTAATTAAACTAACAAATAAAAGCAGCAAGACTTTTATTTCTCACTGCTTTTAACCAAAACTCTTATTATTTTAAACTGCAATGCCTGCAAAATCCATCTCCCATAATTTTTGCCGCATCAACCAAATAATAAACTTTGTAAAACTAACATATTCGTTAAATTTAGCTTGCCGGCCTATCTCCAAAGTCAGAATTTATTATTGGGCTTAATTCATCTATGCCAACTACTATTACATGCGGTAAATTTATGCTGTCGTCTAAAGGTTTGTAGTAAAACACCACGTTATCATCTTTGAAATAAAATTTTAAACTTCCATATTCCAATGGCTTCAAGCTATTGCTTTCCAGTACGTTATTCAACATTTCTTTATCTTTTATGAAATTATCTAAAGAAATCTCATTACTTGTATTTAAATCTAAATTTATAGAATCCATGATGTTTGTTGAATTATTAAACGATTTTGCTTTAGCAACACCAGTAAACAAAATACTGATAACTTTATCATCGCTTTTTTCAATACTATAATCCAAAGAAACACTATCATATATATCGCTGTCAATATACTTTTCAACAAGATTATAAATGCTTTGGTTCATATAATCTTGAATAAGCTCACCTTTATAATTTATAATTTTAGGATAATTTATAGTTATGCTCTCATCGTCATTTTTGTAAGATTCAGTAGTTATAGAGTATCCGTATTCTTTATTATCTTGAGCGGGAAATAGAGTTGAATTTATAAAGTCGAGAGTTTCCTGTTTTAAATATGTTGTTCCATTTTTTTCATCAACAGTATAGTTTAATTGAAGAGAAAAGTCTTCTAAATCGATGCTGCTGCTTCCAATATTAGTTGAATATAATAATGCATTCTCTTTATATACAGATATTTCTTTAGCCTCATCATTCCAACAAACAGTGTTTCCCTTGTTTTCTTCATACTTACGAAGACCTGAATTAATATCTGATTCATTTGCAAACGCGAATATAGAATTGGATGCTGACAATACAATTATTGATGTAAAAAGCAAGAATTTTTTCATAAGTAACTTTCCCTTCGCAAATTATATACTTTATTAACCATCGCTTACAAAAAATTTAGAAACACACTTTTTTATTTGCATCCTAAAACTTTTAATATTTTATGAGTATTCCCATAAGCCAAATTATTTTTTGGCGTTTTTTGTAGTGAAACAGTTATTTTTTAACCTTCACTGCTGTTTTACCGTCTTACTCCTCCTCAAGCCTGCTAAATATGTTAAAAAGTATCCCTTACTTACCTGATGCCCCATTTTCCTTTCATAAACTGTTATCCTAAGGTAAATCTTATTCCTCATACCTCTGGAAGAAGAATATCGCCTCAAAACAGATGACAAATTCTTATTTCACATTTCAATATTCAAATGCTTTATTTTGTCATAATTTGCGAAATATTTTCTCAAAAATAAGGCATTTTTTTCTTATGTAGAAATTTGTCACTATTTTGGGCAACAAAAAACAGTATAAAAATCACCTTTTATACTGTTTTTTCATCTGTCCTCGCAATTTTGTTACTTACACATCTGTCAAAATCAAGGAATTTAAGTGCCTCAAAATCATCATAGAAAACCTCTGGAAGCCTTGATTTTACTGGGTTTTAAGCCCATGTCATACTTTATGACTCCTCCAGTTTAAGAACAGACATAAACGCCTCCTGAGGAACCTCAACATTTCCAACGGCTCTCATGCGCTTTTTACCTTCTTTCTGCTTTTCAAGAAGCTTTCTTTTTCTCGATATATCTCCGCCGTAGCACTTAGCAAGCACGTCCTTTCTCATGGCTCCAACAGTCGTTCTTGCCACAATTTTGCTGCCTATGCTGGCTTGTATAGGAATTTCAAAAAGATGCCTTGGTATCTCTTTTTTAAGCTTTTCGCATATTTTGCGTCCCCTTTCAACGGCGGAATCCTTAAATACAATAAATGACAGAGCGTCTACCAGCTCGCGGTTTACAAGTATATCCAGTTTAACAAGCTCCGATTCCTTATAGCCCTCAAGACTGTAATCAAATGAGGCATAGCCGCGGCTTCTTGACTTAAGCACGTCAAAAAAGTCGTAAATTATCTCATTAAGAGGCATATGATAAATAAGCATGGCTCTTGTGTCGTCCAAATATTCCATGCTTTCATAAACGCCCCTTCTTTGTTGGCACAACTCCATAATTGGGCCTATATAATCCTTAGGAAGAATTATCTCGGCCTTAACAACGGGCTCCTCCATTTTAAGTATCTTTGAAGGGTCCGGCATGTTGCTTGGATTGCTTATTTCCATAACGCTTCCGTCGGTAAGATAAATTTTATATATAACGCTGGGAGCCGTTGTAACCAAGTCCAAATTAAACTCCCTTTCAAGCCTTTCCTGTATAATTTCCAAATGAAGCAGTCCAAGGAAGCCGCACCTGAAGCCGAAGCCGAGAGCCACGGATGTTTCCGGCTCAAAAAACAGAGAGGCGTCGTTAAGCTGAAGTTTCTCAAGGGCATCTTTTAGTTCCTGATATTTAGCCCCGTCGGCTGGGAATATTCCGCAGTAAACCATTGGATTAACCTTTTTGTATCCTGGGAATGGTTCCGCCGTTGGATTTTCGGCGTTTGTAACCGTATCTCCCACACGAGTGTCGGCCACGTTTTTTATGCTGGCTGTAAGGTAGCCAACGTCACCGGCCTTAAGCTCGGCGCATGGAACAAGTTTTCCGGGGTTAAAGTATCCAACCTCAACAATTTCAAATTCCTTTCCAGTGGCCATCATTCTAACCTTTGTTCCCTTTTTAATGGTTCCGTCAAAAACACGCATTATAACTATAACGCCTTTATATGAGTCATAAACTGAGTCGAATATAAGCGCTTTTAAAGGAGCGTTCTCGTCTCCGCTGGGTGCCGGTATATGAGTAACTATCTGCTCAAGCACTTCCTCTATATTGACGCCGTTTTTGGCCGATATAAGCGGCGCGTCGTCGGCCGGGATGCCTATTATATCCTCAATTTCTTTAATAGCCATTTGAGGGTTGGCGCTCGGCAGGTCTATTTTGTTTATAACCGGCATAATCTCAAGATTGTTGTCTATGGCAAGATACACATTTGCCAGTGTCTGAGCTTCAACGCCCTGAGCCGCATCAACAACAAGTATGGCCCCCTCACAGGCCGCAAGACTTCTTGATACCTCGTAATTAAAGTCAACATGTCCTGGGGTGTCAATAAGGTTGAATATATACTCCTCTCCGTCGGAGGCTTTATAAACAAGTCTTACGGATTGGGACTTTATTGTTATGCCCCTTTCCCTTTCAATATCCATGTTATCCAGAACCTGCTCCTGCATTTCTCTTTCGGTAAGAAGGCCGGTTTTTTGTATAAGTCTATCTGCTAAAGTGCTTTTACCGTGGTCTATATGGGCCACAATGCAAAAATTTCTGATTTTATCCTGTCTTGACAAAGACATTTCTTTTCCTCCTAATCAAAACAATCAAATATATAAGCCGATTTACGGCGTATGTACCAAAAATAACCTGATTGTTGATTATATCACAAAAACGCCTTTTATTCAAGAACGTTAATAACAGCCGCCGCTAATGGATACATGGCGCTTTCAACCTCCGAAAGAGTATTGTTCTCATTTCCAGCTTCCACAAGCAAAGAACATGGCATCATGTTAAGGCTGTATCTGTACGGTTTTATGTATATTCTTTTCATAACCTCCGGAGCTATGCGGTTAAACTCATTTTTCACCTTAAGACTAAAAGAAAGATTCTGTCTTATATATGGGCTCTCAACTCCGGCGTCCGCCTTTTCACCGTTAACATTAAGGGCGCAAACGCCGTTTACAAGCATTAAATAAGCCGTATTTTTTCCGTTATAAACGGTGCAGTTTGGCTCTGTGCCGTTATGGCTGTCCCTGTGCAGGTCTATAAGAACTTTAACCGAAGGATATTTCTCAAGCAGTTTCATTACTCCTTCTTCGCTTCTTTCATAGCTTCCTTCAACAGTGTTTACTCCGTCAACGCTGTCATAAATTGAAACGTCATGAACAACACCCACGCCATAATCATTTGACAATATCTCACAAAGTATGTTGCCGGCGTCTATTACAGTGGCGCCCACGCCGTTTTCATCGGCATAACTTTCGCTTCCGTGAGTGTGAAAAACAAGAACTTCCGGACTTCCGTCGCCCGAAATGGATACCTCGTTTTCCATTGCCAAAAGAGTTTTCTCGTCAAGAAGTCCGTTTTCTATATAGGTTCCCGGCTCAACGGCAAAGCTTTGGCTTAAAGCGGTGTTTTCGGCATTTCCGCCGTTTTCCGGCAGGCTGTTGTTTATAAAAACATTTTTAAATATTACGGCTCCCGCTAAGGCAACGGCGGCCATGGCAACGGCTTTTTTATTTAACGATTTTCTTTTTTTAAATTTATATGTTTTTGCCGCCGTATTTTTCTTTTTCCGCCGTCTTATGTGAAACGGCAGTTTTATTGTTTTAAATAAAAGCATTGTATCGCCCCCGTTTAGGTTTTCAAATTAAAGTATAAGCTGTATACTATATATTAAAGGAGGCGTTATGTTATGAATATTGTTGATATAATTACAAAAAAACTTAACAATAAAACCCTTTCACCAAAGGAAATTGAGTATTTCGTTAAAACGTCGGTTTCGGGACAAACGGCTGATTATCAGGTTTCGGCCCTTCTTGCCGCAATTTTTGTAAACGGCATGAACGACGAGGAAACGTTTTTCCTAACAAAATATATGATGGAAAGCGGCGATATTCTTGATTTTTCATCAGTAAGCGGAATTAAGGCGGATAAACACTCAACAGGCGGCGTGGCCGACACAGTTACACTTATAGCCGCTCCGGCCGCGGCCTCCTGCGGAGTTAGAATAATAAAAATGAGCGGCCGCGGCCTTGGATATTCCGGCGGAACAATAGACAAGCTTTCGGCCATACCAGGCTTTACAACGGATATATCAAAAGACGAGGCCCTTAAAATGTCTGAAAAATCCGGCATAGTTATTATGGGCCAAACAGATACTCTTGCCCCTGCCGACAAAAAAATTTACGCCCTTAGGGACGTAACAGGAACCGTTGAAAGCGCGCCCCTTATAGTAAGCAGCATATTGTCAAAAAAATTGGCTTCCGGAGCCGACACAATAGTGTTTGACGTAAAATGCGGAAACGGGGCGTTTATGAAGAATATTAATTCGGCTAAAAGCCTTGCCCTTCAGCTTACGGGCATAAGCTCTATGTTCGGCAAAAAAACAGCCGCCGTAATATCCGATATGTCGCAGCCTCTTGGAATGAATATAGGCAATTCCCTTGAGGTTATAGAAGCCATTGAGGTTTTAAAAGGCAATGTTGAAGGCGACCTTTATGAACTTTCATGCCTTATAGGCGGCTGTATGGTATTTCAGGCTCAAAAGACAAAAAGCCTTGAAGACGGTGTGGAACTTATTAAAAAGTCAATTAAAACCGGACAAGCCCTTTCCAAATTTGAGGAATTTGTAGCCCAGCAAGGCGGAAATGCAAAAATAATAAACAACTACGGTCTTCTTCCTAAGGCCGGCAGCAAAATTGACATAAAAGCTGACAAAAACGGGTATATAAATTCCATAAACACCCAGCTTATAGGCCGAGCCTCCGTTGAAACCGGAGCCGGAAGAATTAAAAAAAACGACAGTATAGACTTGGGAGCGGGCATAATAATGAACGCCCGTATAGGCGATTTTGTTAAAGAAGACGATATACTTTTAACTATATTGTCCTCAACTTCCGAAAAGTGCCTTTCGGCAGCGGAAATCGCCAAAAACGCTTTTGAAATATTGCCTTGCCCTATTGAAAAGCCCATTCTTATAAAAGATATAATAACTAAGGAGTGATAACATGAAAAGAGCCATTATAATAGTTCTTGACAGCGTTGGCATAGGCTTTCTTCCCGATGCCGCAAAATACGGCGACGAGGGAAGCAACACTCTTGTTAACATAAAAAAAGCCAAACCAAACTTAAACATAAAAAATATGATTTCCTTAGGTCTTGGGAACATAGACGGCGATGAAATATCCATTTTGGGAAAATCCGAAAATCCTGACGGCTGTTTTGGAAAGATGGCGGAGGCTTCCAACGGCAAAGACACAACAACAGGCCACTGGGAAATTGCCGGAATTATAACGGAGAACCCTTTTCCAACATTCACCGAAACCGGCTTTCCATACGAGGTTATGCGTCAGTTGGAGGAACAAAACGGCGATATGGGATTTTTAGGCAATTTGGCCGCTTCCGGCACGGAAATTATAAATGTTTTAGGCGACGAGCATGTCCGTACAGGCTTCCCCATAGTTTATACTTCCGCCGACAGCGTTATGCAGATAGCCGCCCACGAGGATGTTGTGCCTGTTGAAAAGCTCTATGAAATATGCAAAGTGGCCCGACGTATATTAACGGGCAAATACGCCGTCGCCCGCGTTATTGCCCGTCCTTTTACGGGAACTTCAGGCCATTACACAAGAACCAAAAACAGAAGAGACTTTTCACTTGAGCCCACAGGCGACACAATTCTTGACCTAATATCATCTTCAGGCCAAAACGTTACGGCCATAGGAAAAATAGAGGACATTTTTCAGCACAGAGGCATAACACTGGCAGACCATACAACAAACAATGCCGACGGAATAGAAAAAACCATATATTATATAAATAGGCCCTCTAACGGGCTTATATTCACAAATCTTGTAGATTTTGATATGCTTTACGGCCACAGAAACGATGTTGACGGATACGCCGCAGCCCTTGAGTATTTTGACCAAAAACTGCCGGAAATTATCAAAAGCCTTAACAATGACGACCTGCTCTTTATAACGGCTGACCATGGCTGCGACCCAACAACACCAAGCACGGACCACTCACGAGAATACGTGCCTTTGCTTGTTTACGGCAAAAACATTAAAAAAGGCGTAAATCTCGGCACCCGTTCCACATTCGCCGATTTGGGCAAAACAATACTAAGTTATCTTGGCATAAGCAACGGTCTGCCCGGAACCTCCTTTTTAAAGGATATTGAAAAATAAGGAGAAAAAACAAAATGATACAGCGTATTAAAATTAAAAATATAGACGATAGCCCCTCCGGCGGCATTTTTATAACAAAAAAGGATAAAAACACAATAATTTTGTCCGCCATAATTTTGGCCTTTCTCTACTCCGTCGTTATAAAGGCCAAATACTATTTAAAATACAAAAAACATGTTTAATTTTAAGGCGGGTATAGCTTTATCATTGCTTTCCCGCCATACAAAGTTAAATTTTTATGTTGGGAGGCGGTAATGTGAATTTTGAAATTAAAAACGCCGAAACACACCATATACCGGATATAAGCCGCATTCATGCCCTAAGCTGGAAAAGGGCCTATGCCGGAATAATACCAAAAGATTATCTTAATGAATTGAAGCATGACGCTTGGGTTCCGTTTTTCAACACTTATCTTAACAACGGCCTTAAAGCTAAAATTATATGTGAAAACTCAAAAATACTTGGAGCCGTTTCATATAAAAAGAGTGATGACAATAAATTTGATAATTTTATAGAGGTTGTATCCCTTTATATTGACCCTGATGAGTTTAGAAATGGCTTAGGCAAGGCCCTGCTTAACAGCGTAATTAGCGAGGCCGAAAACAATAACTTTTCCGGAGTGTTTTTATGGACTCTTAAAGAAAATAACAACGCCCGGGCTTTTTATAACAAAATGGGATTCGGCTTAAGCTGCAACGACGAGATAACATGCTCCATAGGCGGAGAGAATTTCATAAATGTAAGATATGTCTATAAAATTTAAACACATTTTATAAAAAACATAACTTTAAAACAGACGACTCTATCTGCATCGGGATATTATGCAATTTACGGCTCAATTTATAAATTAAAAATTTGGCGGCTATAATTTTATTATGGAGAATTCATTATGTCCGATAT
>CAJFUS010000037.1 GCA_904420235.1 Candidatus Neoanaerotignum tabaqchaliae | reverse complement strand
CTGTCGCCGTCCATAAGGCTGTTTTCCATTGAAACACCGTCTATTTTCATTGGAAAAAACAAAAAATATAGCACCACAACAATAACCGCGGCTTCCAAAACCTCGCCGCCTATTTTAAAAATCACCTTCATCATTTTCAGACCACCTCTGAGGCCCTTAATATCACAGCGGACAGCCCGCCGCTATTTTAGTATATAACTTTTTAAAGGTATCTTTCAATATATTTTTAAAGGTAAATTTAAAAGGAGGCGCACTTTTAAAAGCCGGTCTTAACAGCCTTTAAAAAGCAGAACCAAAATTCTCTTCAAACCGGTTAAAATTAAGGCTTGTAAAGGGAAAATTAAGCTCTGCTATAAAAATTGCAATAAAAATTTATTGTAATTTTTGATGTACTAAACAGTACATTAATAGTATTATTTAGACATAAAAGAGGTGATTCATATATTTAATGACAGATTCAAAAAATTGAGGACATCTTATAAGTATACACAAAATGAAATAGCTGAAAAACTTAATGTATCGGTTCAAACCGTTTATAATTGGGAGAATAATATTTTTTGCCCTGAATTGAAACAACAACAGAAATAGCAAAAATTTTTCATGTAAGCACAGATTATCTTTTTGATTTGGATAACAGAGAAACTATCGAAATTTCTGGATTGACATTAGAACAGTTAGCGACAGTGCAAAAATTGATAGATTACATAAGAACTGCAAATAAAAATTAATTTCCAGTATTAACCACTTCATCTACCTTATTTAATATATCGCGCAAACTGTCATTTATTTCCTTAAGAGCTCTAATTCTCTCGCATTCCATTGCCGTCTCAATACTGTAATAGTAGTCATGGCCTATAAGATAGTCAACAGGAACTTTGAAAAATTCCGAAAGTTTTATAAGGTCTGCTATTGATGGTTCATTTCTGCCGCTTTCATAATTTGATACAGCAGTATAACAATAACCAAGCACAGAAGCAAGCTGTTCCTGAGTTAATTTTTTCTGTTTTCTTAACATTCTCAAAATGTCCTTAAAATCATTTTCTTTATTTATTTTACCCATTTTAAACCCTCCTAAAAAACATTTTCCGATTATAAGTCGTATTTTTGGCCTTAATAGTCCCTCAAAAGTTTATATCAATCTGCCTTTTGGTTAAAATACCTTCTAAGGCAGGTGGTATAGTGATAATAAATTATGTTTTGCTTGGCAAAAGAATACGCACGTTGAGGCAAGAACAAAAATTAACTCAAAATCAGCTTGAGGAAAAGGCAAACTTAAATGAAAAATATCTTTCAAATATCGAAAGAGCAACTTCCATTCCAAGTATCGAAACTATTGCCTCAATAGCTGACGCTCTAAATGTGCCGATAGACTATCTTGTTTATGGCCGTTTGTCACAAAAACCAACCTCACCAACAGTTGACAAAATTAACAATATTGTTACTGCCATGCCCGAAAAACACCGATTGTTCATACTTGATTTTTTAAAGATATATAACAAAAACTTTAAATTATAAAAACTCCTATTTTTAGGGGTTTTATTTTTTACATAAGTACATGATTTATGTATTTTTATTAATTATATCACTAAATACTGCATTCGCAATATTTTTTCTAAAATTCATATTAAAATTATTGTTATTATTAACATCGAGGGTTGGGGTGATGACTATTATTGGCAACCGTTTAAGCGATTTAAGAAAGAATATCGGAATTAATCAGGAGGAACTTGGCAAAAAGTTAGGATTAAGCAAAAACGCAATATCCGCCTATGAAAGAGATATAAATGAACCTCCTGACGATATAAAAGTAAAACTGGCCAAGTTTTTTAACGTTTCCCTTGACTATCTTTTGGGAATAGTTGACGAACCAAGGCCAATTTATAAAACCGAAAGAAGGCTGTATATAAGGCTGCCGGAGGACTTTCCGGAAGAGCTTGTGAAAGACGCCGAAAGATACATACAATTTTTAAACAGCAATTTAAATAAGAAAAAGGGATAACACTTTAGTTTATGCTTAAGCGTTGTCCCTTTTATTTTGCCTTAGCTTTATTATTTAACTTGTTAAAAACAACAAAAAACCGGCGGAAATCCGCCGGCATTTATGTTCATAAAATTATTTTGCTGGGTGAACAGCATCCTTAAAGTCCTCTCTCTGAGGTCCTCTCTGGTCTTTCTTAGCAATGTAAAGGGAGCCTGTAGCCTCGCCGCAAAGTACAGGAGGTACACAAGCTGTAGCTGCTGTGTGAGCGATACCTGTCATGTCGGCGTCTGTTCTGTCAAGCATTGTGGCAACCTTCCAAGCCTCAAAGTGGCATGTATAGGACTGGTTTCCAACTTTTTCAATCCAGCCATGATATTCCATAAAGTCGCCTACATATACAGGAGCTGTGAATTTGATGTTTTTGTAGCCAAGGAAAAGGCTGATGTCGCCGTCAACATAAACCATAAGCTCTGTTCCTACGTCGCCCCACATATCAACAATTCTTGCACCATTTACAAGGCCGCCTACATAATGTCCGTCAGCGCCTCTCATCATTACGTGATGTACTACTTTTGAACCTACCATTTTATATTCCTCCTTAACAGATAAAAATCTATTATAATCAAAATTATGTAGTAAGATTATTTCTTAACTGTGTGCTCGTGAACGAAAGCAGGGTCTGTTTCGCCTCTCTGGTCTTTCTTAGCTATGTAAAGAGAGCCTGTGCCTGTTCCGCAAAGGATAGGAGGTACGCAAGCTGTGGCTGCTGTGTGCTCAACGCCTGTCATGTCCATGTCTGTTCTGTCGCACATTGTGGCAACCTTCCAAGCCTCAAATTTGCATGTGTATGATGTGTTGCCAACTTTCTCAATCCAGCCATGATACTCCATAAAGTCGCCTACGTATACAGGAGCTGTGAAGTTGATTTCCTCATAGCCAAGGAAAAGGCTGATGTCGCCGTCAACGCGAACCATAAGCTCTGTTCCTACGTCGCCCCAGTAATGAACGATTCTAGCGCCGTTTACCAATCCGCCTACATAATGTCCGTCGCTGCCCTTCATCATAGCGTGAAGTACTACTTTCTCTCCAACCATTTATATTCCTCCTTATAGATAAAAGATATAAAAAGCCGGCAAAAGCTTAAAAGCCTTATGCCAAGTTTAGAAGTTGAAATCGTTATGCCTTACGGCTGTTAAGCCGCAAAAACAAAAGCCGACATATAACTTATCAACTTTAAAGTATTATAATGCATTCTTCCAAAAGAGGGTCAACCCATTTTTTCAAAAAAAATAAATCTTGTTTTTTGATATTATTAAAATTCCTACATTTACTATATAGTTGTCCCTTCGG
Organism: Candidatus Neoanaerotignum tabaqchaliae; assembly: GCA_904420235.1. Classification (GTDB taxonomy): domain Bacteria; phylum Bacillota; class Clostridia; order Lachnospirales; family Anaerotignaceae; genus Neoanaerotignum_A; species Neoanaerotignum_A tabaqchaliae. The sequence continues at coordinate 1,557 of CAJFUS010000037.1, read as the reverse complement.
CTTATTATTGGAATAATATACAAATTGGGCTTTGGCGGAAAAAAATAGTTATGGACATATTTTATATAGCAAACACCTATTTCTAATATTTAGAATATTTAGCTTGCTATATATATTAAATTTACTGGAGGGTTTTTTATTAGATTATCCTTATATTTCAACCGGATATATTGTTTTTAAAAGCGGCTGATAGTATAATTTACAAAATACATACAGATACTTTACTTTTAAAATATTTGGGGGTTTATATATGAAAAAGAGAGTTATGTTTGTGTTAAACCCAAAATCGGGAAAAGGGCTTATTAAAAGCAAGCTGCTTGATATAATAGATTTAATGGTAAAAGGCGGCATGGTTATAACAATTTTTACAACACAGTACAAAATGCACGGCTGCGAACTTATAAAAAAACGCGGTGTCAGATATGATTATATTGTTATAAGCGGCGGCGACGGTACACTAAGCGAGTGCATAAAGGGCCTTATGTCGATAGAAAAGGAAAAGCGTCCTGTAATTGGATACATTCCAAGCGGCTCAACAAACGATTTTGCTGAAAGTCTTAAGCTTCCTAAAAATATGATTAACGCAGCGAAAAATATTTTATCCGGCAAAAAATTCAACTGCGATGTCGGAATATTCAACGACGATTATTTTATTTATATAGCAGCCTTCGGCGCTTTTACGGACGTATCATACGACACACCGCAGGACATGAAAAACATTTTGGGCCACACCGCCTATATACTTGAGGGAATTAAAAGGGTTGGCAACCTTCAAAAATACCACATGCTAATAACACATGACAACGGCAGTGTAGAGGGAGATTTTATATACGGAATGGTGTCCAACACCACGTCCGTTGGCGGAATGAAAAACTTAGGCAAGGAAAAAGTTCAGCTTGACGACGGGCTTTTTGAGGTAATACTTGTTAAATATCCGCAAAACCCTATGGACATACAAATGATAGTTACCGGAATACTTACGCAGGACTTTACATCAAAAGTATTCTGCGCCTTTAAAACGTCAAAGGCCTCTTTTACTTCTGAAAGCGGCGTTCAGTGGACTCTTGACGGAGAATACGGCGGCACTCATACCAATGTTGACATAGAAAACATATCGCAGGCCTTCTCAATTATGGCTCCTGAAAAAAGCTCAAAAACATCTGACGATAAAATTCAAATAATTCAAGACATGTACAAAGGACTTATGGTTAGAAAGTGAAAACGCTCCGCCGGTTATCAAAAAACAACAGAATGGCAGCCTAATTTAAAACATATTAATTTTTCATTTTTATTTTAAACATAAAAACAGGTATTTTTAAGCCAGTATGATTGCATTTTTAAAATATTAGCGAAATTAAACTTTTTGCTTGCCGATTACAGAAAAAAATAATAAAATGTTTGACATGCTTATTAATGTGTGGTATAATGTCTCTTGCAGTAAGCGTTTGGAGAAATACTCAAGAGGCTGAAGAGGCGCCCCTGCTAAGGGTGTAGGTCGCGTAAGCGGCGCGAGGGTTCAAATCCCTCTTTCTCCGTTCATTCATAAATACCCTTTTT
>CAJFUS010000036.1 GCA_904420235.1 Candidatus Neoanaerotignum tabaqchaliae | reverse complement strand
CCGTGCCACGGCCACCGGCGTCGCTCCCTGAGAATATCTAACTTCTGGGTCACGCGCCAGCCGTCCCATTAAAATCACCTTGTTCATATAATACCTCCCGGGTATCAGCCCTCTTTACGAACAATAAGATAACGGAGAACGCTTTCCATAATGCGCACACGGCTCTCAATTTCAGCTGGAGTTGTTCCGGCAGCTGAAAAATCAATGAAATAGTAGAAGCCCTCGTTTAATTTCTGGATAGGGTAAGCAAGCCTTTTTTTGCCCCAGTCATCAACCTTGTCAACTGTGCCCTCAAACCTAACTATAAGGTCCTGAACTTTCTGAAGCTCGGCAGCTTTAGCCTCCTCATCAAGGTCTGGTCTTAACACAAGCGCTAATTCGTATTTGTTCATCAAAATACACCTCCTTTTGGACATATGGCCCTTAAACAAATGTTAAGAGCAAGGATTATAAAATACGCAGCATGCGTACAAATTGGTATTTTATCATAAAAAAAATCAAAACACAATAGACTTTTTACAAAAATTATAATAATATAAAATAAAAAACGAAAGGCGTGACGGAAATGAAAATAGCCGTGCTTGGCATGGGCGGCATAGGCGGCGTTGTTGGGGCCAGCTTAGCCCGTAAGTTCAGCGACATATATTTTATAGCAAGAGGAAAAAGCCTTGAGGCCATAAGCAAAAACGGGCTCACCCTCAAATCGGACAAACTTGGAAAGTTTAATGTGAAACCAAAGCTCGTCACAGATAATGTAAATGATATAGGCACAGTTGACGCGTTAATAATAGCCACAAAAAGCTATTCCCTTGAGGCGGCCTGCCGTCAGTGCCTTTCAATAATAGGTCCAAACACATTAGTTCTTCCTCTTCTTAACGGAGTTGCTGTTTCAGAGGATGTTAAAAGTGTAATCGGCAGCGCCGGAAAAGTTATGGACGGCTGCATATACGCTTTCTCAAACATAATAGAGCCTGGCGTCATAGCGCATATAGGTGAGCTGTGCCACATTGACATGGGCTTTATGGACGGAAGAAACGACAATACGGCTATAGAGCTTTCCAAAATGCTTAATGAGGTTGGAATTGAAACAGTATACTCAAATGACATAATGGTTCCCGTATGGGAAAAATATATAATGATGTGCGGAAACAGCTGTGTGTTCTCATATTTTCAGTGCCCAGCCGGAGAAGTCCATAAGTCACCAGAAAAGACAAAATTCATAAATGACGTTTACACAGAGCTTTATACACTTGCAAAATCCATGAAGGTAAATGTGTCTGATAAAATTGTTGACAAGTATATGGATGTGTTCAACAGGCTTCCCGATGACGCCATAACATCTTTATATCGAAATATAAAAGACGGCGATTTCAACACTGAGTTTGACGCCATAATAGGAAAAGCTCACAGATTTGCGGCAAAGGCCAACGTAAATGCCCCATGCATCGAGAAAACATATTTAAAATATAAAGACATACTTAATGTATAAAAACAAAAGCCTGAGAAATCAGGCTTTTATTTTTAAAATAAATTGATTTTTTAAACTATCAAAATATGGTAATATTAGCATAAAAATATTTAATGCCCTTTCATTAAAAATATAAAATCCAACGGTCATTAAAATTATAAATCTTTTGTTCAAAACTTTTACAGATAAAACATTTAAATATTAAAGGTTATTTCCAAGTAAAATTCTCTTTTCCAGCGCCCAACTCAAAATGATATTTGGCAATTCCCAAATCTATTTTTGTGTAAAATCCTCTGCAAGCCGTAGCTTTAACCTTATTTTCGTCAATAAGCTCAAAAAAGAACATTTGCTGATTAAGGGCCGTAGGCGCTAAAAGAGCCGCTTTAACACCATTTATAAACCACTGTGGAGGAGTCCCTTCAGCAAAACTTACATCGTTTATATTTTTCTGAGAGTGAGGAACACCCTCCGATACTCCATATCCTATTGCTATAACACAGCATATCTTTTCACCAATTTTTGGTTTATAGGGTATGGCGCTTTTGTTATATGTAAGGCCAACCCAGCATGTGTTAAGGCCAAGAGTTTGAGCCTTAAGAACTATTTTCTCACCGTAGTATCCGCACATTTCATCAAGGCGTTCTCCTCTTTTTCCAGCTATAAGTATATAATTTTTCACATTAACAAATTTTCCGTATCTGGATATTATACCGCCAAAAGCCTTAGGCTCATCGGCAAAAAGCTTAATATAAATTCCGCTTTTTTCCGAACACTCGTCTATAAAGGACTCCAATTCTTCCTTAACATAACCGGTTATTTTTCTGTCCTTATAAGACCTTACTGAATGCCTCGCTTTTAAAGCCTCATATATGTCCATAAATACCGCCTCCCAAAAATATCCTTGCTGTGCGAGTGTGTGTTTTAATTATACCACGTATTTCACGTTCATAAACAAAAATATAAAAATCCGCAGCTATTTTTTTCAGCCGCGGATTTTCTATTTTAATTATAAATTTATCTGCACCAGTTTGATATTTCTAATAAAAAACTTTAAATAGAAACAAAACTTAGATTAATAAACATTTTTTATAAACACCACATACGCAATCAAATATTACATTGTCATATATCGCACAATAAGCGATGCAATGTATACTTTCAGCGCGCAATTAAAAGTTTGCTTTTAACAGATTTTTATATGTTTTGCTTAAGCTGTTAAACAAACTTATTGATTAGTCAAGTACTTGACCATTCTTTCTTCTTTCAAAGTAGTCCTTTGTTTCTTTAACTATAACTCCATTAAGGAAAAGAAGGGCTATAAGATTAGGGAATGCCATAAGGCCGTTGAATATGTCAGCTATTGTCCATACGGCCGAAACAGTCATATATGGTCCTATAAATATGGCAAGTATATAAATGTATCTATATACCATAACAGCAGTTTTATTTCCGCCCGCTATATACTCAAGGCATCTTTCGCCATAATAGTCCCATCCCAAGATAGTGGTGAAAGCAAAAAATACAAGACATATCATAAGTATAAAACTTACAAGCGAAGGAGAGAAAACAGGTATTCCAACTTGGAAAGCCCTTGTTGTTACTTCAACGCCCTCAAGACCAAGGCTTGTATCATATGAGCCTGTTAAAACTATGGCAAGTCCTGTCATTGTACATATAATTATTGTGTCTATAAAAGTTCCCGTCATTGTAACAAGGCCCTGTCTTGTAGGCTCCTTTGTTTGAGCAGCCGCAGCGGCTATTGGAGCAGAACCAAGTCCCGACTCATTAGAGAATATTCCTCTTGCTATACCCTTTTGCATAGCTATAATCATTCCGCCTGTGGCTCCTCCAGCTACCGCTCTGATATTAAAGGCTCCTTCTAAAACAACTTTTACAGCGCCAGGTATTTTGTCTAAATTAAGCACTATAAGCACAAGACAAAAAATTATATATATAACGGCCATAAAAGGAACTATAACCTGTGATACACTGGCTATTCTTTTAAGTCCGCCTATTATAACAAGTCCGGCGCATAAAGTTACAACAATTCCTGTTATTACTACTGAAATAGAATATGTATTTCCAAAAAGTGATATTGTATAAGCGTTATTTGGGTCGAAAAATCCGTTTACAGCAGAGGATATTCCGTTAATTTGAGTAAATGTTCCTATACCAAAAAGGCCTACGCACATACCGAAAAAAGCAAATATAACTGCAAGCCATTTCCAATTTTTACCCATTCCTCTTTCTATGTAATAGAATGGTCCGCCAAGTACATGACCTGTTTTATCAACAACTCTGTATTTTACTGCCAAAAGTCCCTCGGAATATTTTGTGGCCATACCGAAAAAGGCCGCTATCCACATCCAAAAAAGCGCTCCCGGTCCGCCTTCCACAATAGCAGTTGCAACGCCTACTATATTTCCTGTTCCTATTGTTGCCGAAAGAGCGGTACAAAGAGCTCCAAAGCTTGTAACCTCTCCATGGCCCTCTTCTTCATTTTTAAACATATACTTAAGAGCCAAAGGAAGCCTTGTAACCTGCGTAAAGCCTATCCTTAACGTAAGGAATATTCCTGTGGCCAAAATAACCACAATAAGCGGAACGCCCCACACAAGCGCGTCGGCTTTAACAAGAAAATCATTAATTGCTGAAAACATAAAAAATTTCCCCCTTAAAGAAATAAATTGGCCGCCGGATTTTTTAACTAAAAAAAGCCGGCTAAGCGGCTCTTGGAGAAAGGGTAAAGCGGGAAGCTCTGTCCTTTTGCCTGAGAGATTAGCTTAAAAAGCCGTACACCTTCGGCGCTTGAGCAAACAAGACTCTCCAGAGTAAAAAATAAAACACGCTTTCGCGTATTTAATTGCATCTTATACAATATAGCACACATTTTATTCCAGCACAACGCCGCCGCTGATATTTTATTTATTTCGTCACTATCAACTAAAAAACCAGAACTTTATTAAATTATTTTAAGAATTTTGTCTATGTAATAAATACATTTGTCTGCGTATGCTAATATTTCTAACATTTATAACTCATTATATGTTGTAAAAATCATTTCCAATGTTATAATTATAAAATAATATTACAGCAAAGGAGTATTTTAATGAATATACAAATAGGCCAAGATGTATACAAAGCAATAGCTGACAATTCCTACTGTGCCGCGGCGGCATGTGATGAATTTGGCCGTGTTATATACTCAAACACGGCTTTCAGGGCCTATTTCGGGACGGATACAGGGTTTATAACAGAAATAATACCGTCAAAAACAGCATTTAAGGCCATAAAAAACGGAGAGGAAATATTTAACGATTATTTTAATTATAAAGGTCAAGAATTCATATGCTCGTCACCTAAAATTAATGAAGGTGGATTAACATGTTTCATAATAAATTATAAAGGCGTAAGCAATATCAATGACGGCCTTATATTTAAAAATCCAGTGCAGTTAAAGCCATTTTTGGCGGCCTTTAAAGAAATTGAGAAGGCCACATGTTCTCTTTCTGGGCCAAAACCCATCATAATAACAGGACCTTCTGGTTGCGGCAAAACAACAGTGGCATTTTATGCCCACTCGTTGGCTATAAAAAGCGGCGTTTTTTCCAACTCCGCCCGCTTTACAGAAATTAACTGCCAAAAATTCAAAAATCCTCTTGAGGCAGAGAGCTTTATATTCAGCTCTTTCAACGAGTATAAACACCCCCTGCTTTCACGCTGTGGCCAATGCACTATATTCATAAACAATCCGCCTGAAAATATCTTAGATAAAGTGTTTGATTTATGGACTAACGGTTTTTTCATTGACAGCAGTAATTTTTCTTATAACAAAACACAAGCGTCAATAATATTGGGGCTTTTGGAACCTACTCAAGTTGAAAACAGCGACACCTTTGACATAGCCCAAATAACGCTTCCGTCTTTTCCATCATTGGGCCTTAATGACAGGGAACTTTTATTCAACAGCTTTGTAAGGCAATATTCCGACAATGTTTTTGAACGTTATGGCACCATACTGCATTTTAAGTTCTCTAAAGAATTTAAAGAACAAATTATAAACGGCCAATATACTGGAAATATACGTCAGTTTAAAAAAACAATTACATACTGCCTTGATAAAGCCTCTCCCCTTGTAACCGAACTTAATAAAAGAGAGATAAATGTAAACGTAGATGAAAACTCCATTCCTTTTTATAAAAACAACCAATATGAACCGGACAATGCTCCAAAGGACGAAAAAATAACTCCTGCCGTTGAGAAAATAATAGACGAAATGATAAAAGACGGAAAAGGTCCAAGAAAAATATCAAATGAGCTTGTAAAAATGGGTTATCCCATTGAGTATTATAAAGTGGCCTATTATATGAAGCTTAAAAAGAACAAAACGGAATAAATTGACACAAAAAACCAAAGCAAGTATAATCATATAGTTGCTTAAAGTATACCGTAAAATCAGGAGGCGTAAATAAAAAATGTGGCTTGCCGACAAATGGAAAGATTACGAGGTAATAGACTGCTCCGATGGTGAGAAGCTTGAAAGGTGGGGCAAATACATACTTCTGCGCCCAGACCCACAGGTTATATGGAACACGGATAAATCATCAAAATGGACAAAGCTCAACGGGCACTATCACAGAAGCTCAAAAGGCGGCGGGGAATGGGAATTCTTTAACCTGCCGGAGCAATGGTCAATAAAATATCAAAGCCTTGATTTAAGCTTTAATTTAAAACCCTTTAAATTTAAACATACTGGAGTGTTTCCTGAACAGGCCGTTAACTGGGAATGGTTTTACAACAAAATAAAAAACGCCGAAAGACCAATAAAAGTGCTTAATCTTTTTGCCTATACAGGTGGTGCCACGCTGGCCGCCGCAAAAGCCGGCGGAAAAGTTACTCACGTTGACGCGTCAAAAGGCATGGTTGGCTGGGCTAAAGAAAATGCCCACTCATCAGGCCTTGAAAACGCTCCAATAAGGTGGATAGTTGACGATTGTGTTAAATTTGTTGAAAGAGAAATTCGCCGCGGCAATCTTTACGACGCCGTTATAATGGACCCTCCATCATACGGCCGCGGGCCAAAAGGAGAGGTATGGAAAATAGAAGACGCTGTTTATCCATTAATAAAGCTTTGTTCAAACGTTCTTTCAGACAATCCCCTTTTCTTTCTTATAAGCTCCTACACAACAGGACTTCAGCCTGCTGTATTAACATATATGTTAAGCTCGGCTCTTATACCAAAATTCGGCGGCAGTGTGTCTTCCAGTGAGATAGGACTTCCTGTAACCGACAGCGGACTTGTATTGCCATGCGGTGCTTCTGGAAGATGGGAAAAATAAAAAACAAACCGGCTATTGACAAAATTCAATGGCCGGTTTTATTCTTTAATTTGATATTCTCAAGTTCTGTGTATATGCATGCTAATATAAAATTCTCTATTCTTAAAATGTAAATAATAAAATATTGATTCTATTTTAATTACTCAAATATTGCTGGCGCTCCAAATTATTTAAAAATTACTTTTTACGTTTTTTATTTTAATTTAAAAGTCCTATTAAAATATTTATATTCAAGTTATTGAAACAGATAAAACATATATATTAGCAAAAGGATAAAATGCAATTATATAACATCTATTATTCTGTATTTATACTTTATATAACCTTCCTGTTTTATTTGAATTTAAACATAATTTATATGTCGTAAATAAGCTCGCATAATCCATTTTGACTTTTTAAAGACACAAGTTTAAGCTCACATACAGGCATTCCCTTTTTAAAAAGCCTTATGCCGTTTCCAAGTAAAATTGGGATTACAGTTATATGATACCTGTCAATAATACCTTCCTTAATAAGTTTCTCGGCCGTAAAAGCGCCGCCGCATATCCATATATCTTTGCCATCTTCTTTTTTAAGCTCTTTTAAAAGCCGGAATACGTCGTTAGTAAACTCTATGCCGTTTTTATCCCCACTTGGATATTTAGTGGCAACATAACTTTTAAGCCCCTCATAAACCCACTTATCTGGTGAAAGCTCATTTATAATTTGATTATATGTCCGCCTACCCATAACAACGGTGTCAACGGTTCTTAAAAACTCCTCATACATTTCGCCGCCATCATATTTATTAAGCCAGTCAATCCCGCCGTTTTCATCGGCTATAAATCCGTCAAGGCTTACAGCCATATATAAAACAGTTCTCCTCATAATAAATATATTCTCCCTATTTTTAAATCCCATAAAATCAAACCAAGATACTTTTTAAATGTATTTTTAATTTCTCCAATACCCTATCAAAATTATAGTTTAAATAATAAATACTCATAATTTTGAATTAAAACATCATAATTAAAATATTGCTCTCGACCAAAATAAACTTTACTTTCTTACGTCCGCATACACCTTGTCGGCAAACTCAACAGCGTGTTTTTCCTTCTGGCCGTCCATAAACACCGTTTTATAGCCTAAATCCCTCTCAGCAAACATTCCTATATATTTAAGCTGAGAGTGTTTGCAGTATCTTTTAATTCCGGACTCAAAAAGGTCTGTTCCTTTTTCTACTTCATATCCGCATGTTGTTATTATAACAACCTTTTTTCCCGCCCATATAGCTGGGCCCTTTTCGTCGCCATAGTATTTGTTCATTCCATAAACAAAGCGGTCAAGCAAAGCCTTTAACGGAGGAGTACAATACCATGAGTATATAGGTGTTGCCAAAACAATAACATCACTTAATAAAACGTCTGTAAAAATATCATCTAAATCATCTTTATAACGGCACCCAAATTTTGTCCAGTCCTTTTGGCATGTTCGGCAGGCTGTGCAAGGCTCTATTTTTTTATCATAAAGCCATGTAATGCTATATTCCTCTCCTAAATCCGAAAGCCTGTCAACAAACGGTTTTAAAATTGACATTGTGTTTCCATTTTTTCTTGGGCTCCCCATAAGTATATAGTATCTCATAATATTTCCCTCCTTGTAGTAATTCAAATAACAAAATACAATTCGTATTTCTCACGTCAATTTATGTTATTATATCATGTAGCAAATATTGATAACAATAACAGTTTATAGACTAAATTTTTTGTCAAAAATTGTTATTAATATTTCTATTTGTTAATCGACCTAAACCAAGCTTTATTCGTCCGCACTCTCAACTGCATAAACAAACATTTTTAAAAAATAAAATCCGCGCCTAAGCTAAAACAGCTTTAGGACACGGATTTAATATTTTACATTATTTATTAAGTATCTCCATAAATTCCTCGCCGGTTATTGTTTCTTTTTCAAGAAGATAATCAGCCAGCTCGTGAAGTTTATCCATATTTTCTTTTAATATGCCAATGGCCTTTTCATGAGCCTTTTTAACAACCTCAACAACCTCTCTGTCAATCATGGCAGAAGTGTCGGCCGAGCAGGCAAGAGAGGCGTCACCGCCAAGATACTGGTTTGTTACGGTCTCAAGAGCCACCATGTCAAATTCTTTGCTCATTCCATATCTGGTAATCATGGCTCTTGCCAGCTTTGTGGCCTGCTCTATATCGTTTGAGGCGCCTGTTGTAACACTTCCAAATATAAGCTCCTCGGCGGAACGTCCTCCTGTAAGAGTAGCTATCTTATTTTCGGCTTCCTCCTTTGTCATAAGATACCTTTGGCCGTCGTCAACCTGCATTGTGTAGCCAAGGGCACCTGACGTTCTTGGAATTATGGTTATTTTAGTAACAGGGGCAGAGGCGCTTTGCTTTGCCGCCACAAGTGCGTGGCCAATTTCGTGGTATGCCACAACCTTCTTTTCATGAGGCGATAAAACAGCATTCTTTCTTTGATAGCCCGCTATTACAGTTTCAACGCTCTCTTCAAGGTCTTCCTGCTTAACAAAATTTCTGCCCATTCTAACGGCTCTTAAAGCGGCCTCGTTAACTATATTGGCAAGCTCCGCGCCGGAGGCGCCTGACGTGGCTCTTGCTATTGCCGAATAATCAACGTCTATATCCATTTTAACGTTTTTGGCATGCACCTTTAATATGGCCTCTCTTCCGTTAAGGTCTGGAAGCTCAACAGGAATTCTTCTGTCAAACCTTCCCGGCCTTAAAAGCGCAGGGTCCAGGCTTTCCGGCCTATTTGTTGCCGCAAGTATAACAACGCCCTTTCTTCCGTCAAAACCGTCCATTTCCGTAAGAAGCTGGTTCAATGTCTGTTCACGCTCGTCATTTCCTCCAATGCCGCCGTTGTCACGCTTTTTACCTATTGTGTCTATCTCATCAATAAAAACTATGCAGGGAGCCTTTTCATTGGCTTGTTTAAAAAGGTCGCGCACCTTTGCCGCTCCCATACCCACAAACATCTCAACAAACTCCGAGCCTGATATGGAAAAAAACGGCACATGAGCCTCTCCAGCCACAGCCTTGGCAAGAAGCGTCTTTCCTGTTCCCGGAGGCCCCACAAGAAGAGCTCCTTTAGGCAGTTTAGCGCCTATAGCCGAATATTTATCCGGATTGTGAAGGAAATCTACTATTTCCGTAAGAGCGTCTTTAGACTCCTCTTCTCCGGCCACATCATCAAATGTAACGCCTGTTTCTGTTTCGGCGTAAATTTTGGCGTTGGCTTTTCCAAAAGTCATTGCCGGACCAAGACCGCCTCCCATTTTTTTAAGCATAAATCTTGATAAGAGCTGGCCAATAACAATAAATATAAGTATAGGCACAACCCATGTAAGTATTATGTTTGTAAGAAGGGAATTTTGTTTTGGTATCTCTGAACCAAATTTAACATTATTTTCTCTAAGCCTGTCTATAAGACTGTCGTCGGGGAAGATTCCTGTTTTATAATATGCTGTGTTGCCGTTTCCGTCGTCAGTTACAAACACAATTTGGTTATTCTGTTGGTCCATGGCGGCTTCCGTAACTTTTCCGTCGTCAACCATAGTTAAAAACTCGCTGTATCCAACTTCCGTAACCCTGTTTTGAGAAACAGAAGGAAAAAGCAAAGCGTTTAACAACATAACCACAATCATTATTATAACATAGTAATATATTATGGACTTTTGCTGTTTATTTCCGTCATTGCTGCTGTCATCAATCAAATATAAAACCCCCTTAAAAAATTTATTATTGAAATTCTATTACAAATTTTTTCGTCATACAATATAAAATTCATTAAAAAATTGTTAACACATTGTAAATGCTGATGTTTACATCTGTTTTTTAGCTATTTTATACTCATCATAAAGCTGATAATACGGACAGTTGTAAAATGATGACGACATAAATTTAGCCATTTCGTCTTCATCAAGATTAACAAGACACACATAATATCCGCATTCCTCATCATAATAAAAATTCATACAGCTTTCGCAGTTTGTCTGTTTTTTCATAAAATCACCTGTCAAAAGACCCTCCTTAACTAAAAGGAGGGTGAAAAAAATCAAATTATATCTCTTTTTTCAGTAATAATCATGCTTAATGGTCTATCAAATTCCTCCACCGGCATATTATCAACAACCTGAATATCAAAAGCGACGCCTATTGTATTTTTAACATTATATTTTTCCGTATATGTGTCGTAATATCCCCCGCCATATCCACAGCGGTTCTTATTGACATCAAAAACACTTCCCGGAACTATCATAATGTCATTGTCGCATGGCACAACCTGTTTTTCACAGCCAATTTCAGGCTCCATAACACCAAGCTTTGACCTTGTCATTCCGTCAAATGATTCTATAACAACAAAATACATAAATCTGTCTTTTTTCGCCACAGGAACGGCAACTTTTTTACCGTCGTCCCAAGCCTGTTTTATAAAATCTGTTGTTATAACCTCTGAGCCCATATCTATATAGCAAAAAATACGCTCAGCTTTTTTATACATATCAAGGGAAAGCAGCTTATTTTTTATTATACGGCTGTTTTTCTCCCGTTCATCTTTTGCAATGTTTGCCCGTTTTTTAAGCATTTCCTTTCGTAAAACGTTCTTTTCAATCATAACCATAGGCCTCCCGTCAGCCAATTATTCTTGTAAGGCCATGAAGTACAAGGCCCATAATTCCCGATACCATGCCGAAAAACAGGTTTACTATAAAAATAACAACGCAGATTAAAAGCAGAACAAGTCCAAAGCTTTTATATTTCGGATAGGGCCTTGTTAAAAGTATTATGGCTATAACAAAGCCAAGGAATACATTCATAAAGGCTAAAATCACAAATATAAGCTTTACAAACCACGGCAAATCTTTAAAAACAAAATCCTCCAAATTACTTATTGGGTCATGTTCATCATTTTTCTTATCAAAAAAGTTTTCATTAAAGTTTGAAGAGGCACCTTCCGGCCCTATAACTTTTGATTCCTTTTCAACAGCCTCTCCCTCTATTTCATTTGACATATCATATCCGCAGTTTGGGCACCTGCCGTACCCGTCATCAAATATACTGCCACAACTTGGGCATCTGCGCATTTAACCACCTCCAAAGGTGCTTTACTTAATTTTAAACGAGCTTTTAAGCGAAACAACCCTGTTAAACACAAGGGCGTTCTCTTTAGAGTCCTTTGTGTCCACACAGTAATAACCGTTTCTCATAAACTGATACTTATCTCCGGCTTTGGCTTCAACTATTGACGGCTCTATAAGGCACTTAACCGTTTTAAGGCTGTCCGGATTCATAACCATTTCTCCGCTGTTTTCGGCGTCCTCAATCATAAGATAGTCATAAAGCCTTGCCTCAGCCTCAACAGCCGTTTTAGCGTCCACCCAATGTATTGTTCCTTTAACCTTTCTTCCGTCAGGGCTTTCCCCTCCACGTGAGTCTGGGTCATATGTGCAGTGCACAGCCGTTATGTTTCCGTCGCCGTCTTTGTCAATGCCTACGCATGTTACAAAATAGGCTCCTTTAAGCCTTACCTCTTTTGTTGGCGCCAGCCTGAAGAACTTTTTAACGGGAACTTCCATAAAATCTTCTCTGTCAATATAAATCTCTCTTGAGAACTGAACCTGTCTTTTGCCAAGAGCCTCATTTTCCGGATTGTTCTCAATCTCAAGCATTTCTGTTTTTCCTTCCGGATAGTTGTCTATTATAACCTTAAGCGGGTCCATAACAGCCATAACAACCTTCGCCTTTGGCTTTAAATCGTCACGTATACAGTATTCCAAAAGGGCGCTGTCTACAACACTGTTGGCCTTGCTTACGCCTATTTTATCGCAGAAAGTTCTTATGGCCTCCGGAGTGTAGCCCCTTCTTCTAAGGCCGCATATTGTAGGCATTCTTGGGTCGTCCCAGCCGTCAACAAGTCCGTTTTCAACAAGAGCCCTCAGTTTTCTTTTGCTCATTACAGTGTTTGTAAGGCCCAGTCTGGCAAACTCTATCTGTCTCGGTTTTGCTTCAAGCCCGCAGTTATTAACAACCCAATCATAAAGAGGCCTGTGGTCCTCAAACTCCATTGTGCATATGGAATGAGTTATTCCCTCTATAACGTCCTCAAGAGGATGAGCAAAATCATACATAGGATAAACGCACCATTTGTCGCCTGTGGCATGATGAGAGGCATGGGCTATTCTGTATATTACAGGGTCGCGCATATTTATATTAGGCGACGACATATCTATTTTGGCTCTAAGGGTTTTTTCTCCGTCGGCAAACCGGCCGTTTTTCATTTTCTCAAAAAGGTCAAGATTTTCCTCAACGGTTCTGTCTCTATATGGGCTGTTTTTTCCCGGATCGCTTAATGTTCCTCTATATTGCCTAATTTCATCAGCCGTAAGGTCGCACACAAAGGCTTTTCCCTCTTTTATAAGCCTAACGGCCACATCATAAAATATATCAAAATATGACGAGGCAAATTTAACGTCTCCGTCCCACTGAAAACCAAGCCATTTTACGTCTTCCTCTATTGACTCAACATATTCCGTATCCTCTTTAACGGGATTTGTATCGTCAAACCTAAGATTACACTTTCCGCCGTAAAGATTTGCCAAGCCAAAATTAAGGCATATGCTTTTGGCGTGGCCTATATGAAGATAGCCGTTAGGCTCCGGAGGAAATCTGGTGCGCAGCTTGTTAAGCTCTCCCTTTAAGTCCTCCTGTATATAGCTGTGAATAAAATTGCCGGTTGAGCCAAGCTCTCCGGAAACTTCTTTAATCTCATCTGACATATAAATTACCTCCAAAAGAAATAATATATCGCTAAGGCCAAAAGCCCGCAAATTACCCTTTGTCCACAAATATTGTCATATCATTTTACTATACATTAAAACCAACGTCAAACTCATTTGTCAAATATATCCTTTGTATCCTTTGATATAACCGGCTTTCCCTCTGAATCCACAAGCACCGTAAGCCCGCCGGCGTTTCCCGATGTATGAAAAAGATAATTTACTCCCGTTTCCTTATCAACCCATATTTCCGTAACATTGGCTATGCCTTGAGAATAGGTTTTAACAAATCTTTCGTTTTTCCCCATTTAACCGCCTCCTAATTTCTTATCTTTGCCACATTGTCCCTAAACCATATTATAAAATCGGCGTCTATAATCTCAACCCCGCTGTGATTAAGATGCGCGTCATCGCGGAAATTCTCGTTTGTAAGCAAATTTCTCTGCATGTTTTCCATGTTGTAGTCTATATAGGGAACATTATTTTCGGCGGCGTAATCCGAAACAACCTTGTTTATGGCGTCATAATTTTGTATATACTCCATTGACACATTAGCAACGGGAGCCGTAACAAAAACAAGCTCTATATTCTGCTCGCGGCAAAGCTCCACTATTAAATCCAGATATTTTTTTTGATGCGAGTCTATCTCAAAATCCTTGCCGTCAAGGCCTCTAAACTGGTTTGTGGTGTTATACTCCGTTGAAATCATAAGCTGATTGCTGTATACATAGCCCTTTGAACGGTAATATTCCTCTCCTTGCTGAACTTCCGTTTGTTTTTTTGCCACGCCGTATTTCTGCTCTATGTTCTTTTGCATCTCGTTTCCTTCATAGGCGAAATAGTCCTGCTGATAGCGTATGGGAAGAAGGGAATATTTAACCCTATCAGACAAAGGAAAACCTTTTTTTATATATTCTTCCTTAATGTCATTGCTTTTAACCACCTCAAAAAATGAGTTGGCTTGCTTAAGTTCAAACCCATCGTCAAGCACGTCCCAGTAAACTTCCATAACAACATATTTAGGACTTTGATATTTCAATATTTCTCTAAGCTCATAATACGACGTGTCGGG
>CAJFUS010000035.1 GCA_904420235.1 Candidatus Neoanaerotignum tabaqchaliae | reverse complement strand
TTATTTGGATAAAATCTTCTTAATGTGGCCAAAGCCAAAAGAAGGCATATGCTGTCTTTTCCGCCTGAAAGGCCAATGGCTATTTTGTCTCCATTATCTATCATTTTGTAGTCGTCAACGGCCCTTCTTACATAGCTTAAAAGTCTTTGGTGCTTCATTTTTTATTTTTCCTCCGTAATTTTAAATTTCTGTAATAATTATATATGCTTTAAATTGTCCGCGTCAAAGGGATTAAATGCTTTTTATGTTTTGTCAAAACCGTCAAGAGAGAAAAGGGCGAGTATTATTGATATTATAATTATTGATATATCCGAGGCCGAAACGCTTGTCATAAAAAAATCAACGACTGTCATTGCCAGCGCTGATGACGAGGCGTCAAGAAGCATAAAAAGAGCTATTGCCGGCTTTTTATTTATAAACCCCATTTTTAAAAGGGACTTTGGAATGGCTTTTGACAAAACCTCCATTGGGAAACCCAATATGCCGGAAAAAACAAAAAATAAAACAATGCTTTTAAAGGACTTGTATTTGAAGCCGAATACGCCCATTATAACTCCGCCTATAGCGGATAAAAATGAGATTACAATTATGAATATTACGGCTAATATTGTGTATGACGCAATTTTTGCATATATATTTTTCATGGTTTAATCAATCCCAGCGGTTTTTAATATATATTATCATTATGTTAATGCTCTTACAACTTAAAAGGCAGTGTTAACTGATTAAAAACAATAAATTATTTGCTGTTTTAAAATATTTTGCTTTGTCTTTACTTGAAAATAAGCGATATGTAAATTATAATTATTTTTATACTATTTATTGAATGACAGTAGTAAAAGCTATCCCCTTTAACAAAGGTTTTTAAGAGGGATTTTTTTATTTTAAACTTCCCATAAAGAGTTTTTTAAAATATAATGTGCTATACTACTTAATTATTTTATCCGGCAAGGGCTGGCTGCGCCGGGAGAAAAGGGATGGTTTTATGTCGATTGAAAATGAATTATATAAACAGTTAACGGACAGAATTTCTCTTTATCACCCTACTAAGGATTACAGCAGGCTTGACAACGCCTTTAATTTTGCCGTATCGGCTCATAAAAATCAGCTTAGAAAATCAGGCGAGCCATATATAATACACCCGCTTAAGGTTGCCTATATACTGGCAGAGCTTGAGATGGATATGGAAACTATAATAGCCGGAATGCTGCATGACACAATAGAAGATACTCCATTTACCTATGAGGACATAGAGAGAATATTCGGCGACGAGGTTGCTAATCTTGTTGACGGCGTAACAAAATTGGGACGTTTGTCATATTCTGTTTCAATATCAAAAGAAGAAATACAGGCCGAGAATTTCAGAAAAATGTTTATGGCTATGGCCAAAGATATAAGAGTGCTTCTTATAAAACTGGCGGACAGGCTTCATAATATGCGTACACTTAATTATATGACTGAGGCCAAGCAAAGGGAAAAGGCAAAGGAAACTCTTGACATATACGCACCTTTGGCAGATAGGCTTGGTATAGCCAAAATTAAAACTGAACTGGAGGACCTGTGCTTTAAATATCTTTATCCGGAAGAATACGAAAGTCTTTTTGAAAAGATAGAAATGAAAAAAGAGGAATGTCTTACTTATGTAAACAGCATTGTTAAAGCCCTTTCGGAAAAAATGGAGGAAAACGGGATAAAGGGAAAGGTATATGGCCGCAACAAGCACATGTTCAGCATATTTAAAAAAATGCACAACCAGCACAAAACTTTCGACCAGATATACGACCTTTTTGCCGTAAGGGCCATTGTTGAAACAGTAGGCGACTGCTATGCTGTTCTTGGAATAGTGCATGATATGTATAAGCCTATGCCGGGAAGGTTTAAGGACTATATAGCCATGCCGAAGCCCAATATGTATCAGTCCCTCCACAATACCCTTATAGGGCCTAACGGCGAGCCATTTGAGATACAAATAAGAACATTTGACATGCACCGCACATCTGAATATGGTATCGCAGCACACTGGAAATATAAGGAAGGCAACAAAGGTCTTACAACTGCCAAAGAAGAAAAAAAGCTGGCTTGGCTTAGGCAGATACTTGAGTGGCAGCAAAACATGAGCGACAACAAGGAGTTTATGGACACGGTTAAAACCGAGCTTAACATATACAACGACAGAATATACGCTTTTACGCCGCAGGGCGATGTTATAAATATGCCGGCAGGCTCAACTCCAATAGATTTTGCCTATATGATTCACTCGGCGGTAGGCAACAAAATGGTTGGCGCAAGGGTTAACGGGAAAATAGTTACATTTGATTATCAGATTAAAAACGGCGACCGTGTAGAAATTATAACAAGTCAAAACTCAAATGGACCAAGCCGCGACTGGCTTAATCTTGTTAAAAGTTCCCAAGCCAGAACCAAAATAAATCAGTGGTTTAAAAAAGAGCTTAAAGAGGAAAATATAATAAAGGGCAGAGAGCTTATAACGGCAGACGCCAAGAAAAAAGGCTATAACATAAACGACCTTTTAAAGCCGGAATGGCTTGATGTGGTATGCCGCCGCTTTGCCTCTAAAAACTTTGATACATTATGCTCATCTGTTGGATACGGCGGTATTAAGGAAGGCCAAGTTGTAAACAGGCTTATTGAAGAGTTAAAGAAAGAGGAAAAGAAAAATCAGTCCGTTGAGCAGATAATTCAAAATATGAAAGAAAGCTCTCAAAAGCCTCAAAATGGGAAACACAAAAAAGGCAACGGAGTTATTATAAAAGGCATTGGGGACGTTTCGGTAAGGTTTTCACATTGCTGTAATCCTGTGCCTGGCGACGAAATTATAGGCTTTGTTACGAGAGGCAGAGGCGTTTCAATACACAGAACGGACTGTATTAACATAATAAATCTTGACGAGATAGAACGCCACAGGCTTATTGATGCCGAGTGGGACAGCAGTGCTGAAACTGCCTCATTTGCGTCTTATACGGCGGAGCTTAGGCTTGTGTGTGAAGATAGAATGGGACTTGTGTTTGATGTTTCAAAAGTGCTTAATGACGAGGGACTTCATGTTAAGGCCATGAGCGCCAGAAGCGTTAAAGGGGGAACGGCTATTGTTGACATAGCCGTTGACATAGTAAACAAAGACCAGCTTGAGAAAATATGCGTTAAGCTCAAAAACATAACAGGAGTTGACGAAATAGAAAGGGTTACAAGCTGACAGAGGTGATTTTTAATGAGGGCTGTGGTTCAAAGGTGCGGCTATGCCAGCGTTAATGTGGAAGGAAAAATAGTAGGCGAGATTTCAAAGGGAATAATGGCTCTTGTAGGCTTTGGACCTGACGATACTGAAAAGGATATGGACTATATACTTGATAAAATATCTAACCTTAGGATATTTACCGATGAGAATGATAAAATGAATCTTTCGGTTAAGGATATAGGCGGCGGGCTTCTTATAGTGCCCAACTTTACGCTTTACGGAGACGCCCGCCAAGGAAGAAGGCCGGGATACTCAAACGCGGCGCAGCCGGAAAAAGCGGCTGATATGTTTGACAGGCTTAAGGAAAAGGCGTCACAAATTGATGTTAAAAAAGTTGAGTTTGGAATTTTTCAGGCTGACATGAAAGTTGAGCTTTTAAATGACGGGCCTGTTACTATTCTTCTTGACAGCCATAAAAATTTTTGAGGAGGAGTTTTAATGAAACTTTTGCAGCATGTTGTAAGAAGCATGGACCAGAATGTGTATATATACTTTGATGAAAATACGAAGGAAGGCGTTGTTATAGACCCTGGCGCCGACCCAAACGCTATATTTAAAATTATAGACGAAAACGGCATTAACTTAAAAGCCGTTTTGCTTACCCACGGCCATGGAGACCACACAGGGGCGGCAAACGCTGTTAAAAACAGATATAATGTTCCCATAGCGGCCCATAAATGGGAGGTTTCGGTTATAGAGGACGAAATGATAAGCTTTTCTCAAATGATGGGTGGAAGCGGAGCCGTGAAAGTTGATATAGAGCTTAATGACAACGATGAGTATAAATTTAATAACTGTACATTAAAGGTTCTTCATACTCCGGGACATACTCAAGGCGGAGTATGCTATTACGACGCCGAAAACAGCGTTGTTTTCTCGGGAGATACACTTTTTTACGCTTCTGTTGGAAGAACCGATTTTCCTAACCCGCCAATGAAAGACGGAATGGGGTATCCTTCTGATGAGAACACATTTAGACTACTTAACTCAATAAGAACCAAGCTTTATACTTTGCCTGATAATACAACTGTTTGCCCGGGACATGGACAAAAATCGAACATAGGCTTTGAAAAGAAATTTAATCCCTTTGTGAAGGGCTGATAAAAAGATGATTAGCTTTGTTATGGAAGGCCATGATATGGCCTATGAAGTTCAAACGGCCATACAGATATTTTTCCCAAATAAGCATTACTATCCGGTTGATAATATACCTGATAGCGGAATGGCTGTAAAAAGCGTATTTAAAAATGGTAAAAGTGAGGCTGCGTTTTTTGAAAACGGTGTTGAGGTATGTTCAAATTCCATTGAAGTTCCGCAAAATTTCAGTGAAAGGGAAAAAAAGCGATTTATAAAAGAGCCTATTTACAATATGCTTTCTGAATACACCGGATACGTGCCAAAATGGGGAATGATTACCGGCGTAAGGCCGGCAAAAACCGCCGGAGAGCTGCTTGAGGCCGGAATGAACGATGAGGATATAATTAAATATTTTACTGAAGGCTATAAAACGTCTTATCAAAAGGCGGCCTTGGCTCTTAATGTGTATAAGGCTGAAAGGAAGATACTTGATTTAAATGGCCCCAATGACATAAGCCTTTATATAGGCATACCGTTTTGTCCCACGAGATGCCTTTATTGTTCGTTTACGTCATATCCCATAGATATATACGCTAAAAAGGCCGATGAGTATATTGAAAAGCTGGCTATTGAAATGAAATTTGTATCGGAGGCTGTTAAAGGGAGAAATATAAGGTCTTTATACATAGGCGGCGGAACGCCTACGTCTCTTTCTGACGAGCAGTTTGCTGTTTTTATGGAACATGTGGCTGAAAATTTTGATGTTAAAAATGTTGGTGAGTTTACTGTTGAAGCGGGAAGACCGGATACAATAACGCCGGACAAACTTAAAGCTATGAAAGACTCGTTTGTAAGCCGCATATCCATAAATCCTCAAACAATGAATCAGAAAACCCTTGATATTATAGGTCGGAGGCACAGCGTTGACGACATAAGGCGGGCATTTTTTATGGCTCGGGAAAATGGTTTTGAAAACATAAATATGGACATTATTCTTGGACTTCCAGATGAAAAAACATCTGATGTTGAAAATACTATGATTCAGCTTGAGAAACTTTCGCCGGAAAGTATAACAGTTCATACATTAGCTGTTAAACGGGCCTCAAGACTTAAGGAAACCATAAATGACTATGGTTTAACGGCGGCTGAGGAAATGGAGTGCATGATAGAGATTTCATCAAACTATGCAGAAAAAATAGAACTTAAGCCATACTACATGTATAGGCAAAAAGCTATGCTGGGAAATTTTGAAAATGTGGGATATGCAAAAGATGGATTTGAAAGCGTTTATAACGTGGAGATTATGGAAGAGAGGCAGTCGGTTATAGCCATGGGCGCCGGAGGAGCCACAAAGCTTTATAATCCAATGAAAAATGAGATTTCCCGTGTTTTTAATGTGAAGAGTGTTGACGACTATTTGGCTCGCATTGACGAAATGATTGAAAGAAAGCGTGCGGCTTTTATTGATAAAAAATTTTAAAAATACTATTGACAAATTAAAAATGAGTTATTAGAATAAAATACAACATTTCAAAAGATAAAAACAGTGAACAAGAGGAGTAGTCGGAATACTGCCGAAAGAGAGAAAGGCTTACAAGCTGAAAGGCCTTTTAGGATATGAGCCGATGAAGGTAGCTTGGGAGTTTCCGCACTAAAGTTTTTAAAATGTGTAGGTGCGGGCGGGTTGTTCCGTTAAAGACTTATAAAGAGTTTTCAATTATTTTTTATATTGAAAAAATTAAGGTGGTACCGCGAGCTTTCGTCCTTTGAACGAAAGCTCTTTGTTTTTATATGGAGGTAATGTATATGCTCACTAAAGCGCCAAAGGGAACCAAGGATATTTATGGAAACGAAATGCCCATATGGCACGACATAGAAAATCAAATACGCGGCATATGCGAAGATTTCGGCATAGGCGAGATAAGGACGCCTATATTTGAGCACACAGAGCTTTTTTTAAGAAGCGTAGGAGACACAACGGATATTGTGCAGAAGGAAATGTATACTTTTGACGACAAGGCCGGCAGAAGCATTACCTTAAAGCCGGAAAGCACAGCCGGTGTTGCCAGAGCCTATATTGAGCATGGAATGTTCAACGACCCGCAGCCGGTTAAAATGTTTTATATATCCCCTACATTCAGGTATGAAAACACACAGGCCGGACGCCAAAGGCAGTTTAATCAGTTTGGCATAGAGATGTTTGGCTCATATTCTCCGGCCCTTGACGCCGAAGTTATATCAGTGGCGGAGCATCTTATTAAAAAGCTTGGCGTGAAGGATATTGAGCTTAGAATTAACAGCCTTGGAGGTCCGGAGTGCAGGGCTAAATATAATAAGGCCTTAAGGGAGTTTATAGGTGAAAACCTTAACGGGCTTTGCAGGGAATGCAAGGCAAGATATGAGAAAAACCCGCTTCGAGTGCTGGACTGCAAAGAGGAAGGCTGCAAGAAAATTATATCAGGAGCCCCGTCTATACTTGACTGTCTTGGCCCAGAGTGCAGAGAGCATTTTGAAACTCTTAAGGAAATGCTTAACCAAATGGGTATAAAATACACTGTTGACCCACAGATTGTAAGAGGTCTTGATTATTATACAAGAACGGTTTTTGAGTTTGTTACAACAAGTATAGGTGCTCAAAGCACAGTATGCGGCGGTGGAAGATATGATAACTTGATTGAGGAATGCGGAGGCCCCAAAACTGGAGCCGTTGGTTTTGGACTTGGAATGGAAAGACTTATACTTACGCTTCAGGCCCAAAACGGAAGCGATAGGCCAAAGCCATACAGGGACATTTTTATAGGCTCAATAGGACAAAGGGGATTTATAAAATCCCAAGCCGTCGTCTATTCCCTCAGAAAGCATGGCATTAAAGCCGAATGTGATACTGTTGGAAGAAGTGTTAAGGCTCAAATGAAATATGCCAACAAAATAGGCGCGGCTTACTCGGCCATACTTGGAGATGAGGAAATCGAAAAAGGCGCCGTTGCTGTGAAAAATATGGAAACAGGCGAAAATATTAATGTTAATATTGACGGTATAGCGGAATTTTTAAATTCGGTAAAATAACCGCCTAAAAATATAAAATATAATTGTTCAGGAAGGATGATTTTTTATGGATATCAAAGTTACTTTAACACAAAACAAAAAAGAGAAACCGGATTACTCTAACCTGCCTTTTGGCGTTTACTACACCGACCACATGTTTGAGTGGGACTATACAGAGGGAATTGGCTGGCATGACCCAAGAATCGTGCCTTTCCATAATCTTGAAATGAGCCCTTGCAGCATGGTTCTTCATTATGGCCAAACAACATTTGAGGGACTTAAGGCTTATCTTGGAAAAGACGGAGAAATAAGGCTTTTCAGGCCGGAGCTTAACATGGAAAGACTTAACATTTCAAATGAAAGGCTTGTTATACCTAAATTTAATGTTGAGGACGGCGTTGAGGCTATTAAAAAACTTGTTGAGATTGACAAAGACTGGATACCTACAGGCGAAGGAACAAGCCTTTATATAAGACCATTCATAATAGCAACTGATGTTCACATTGGCGTTCATCCTTCAAAAACATATAAATTTATGATTGTTCTTTCACCAGTTGGCTCATACTATAAAGAGGGAATTAATCCTGTAAGGATTTATGTTGAGGATGAGTATTGCAGGGCCGTAAGAGGCGGAATGGGATATACAAAAACAGCCGGAAACTATGCCTCAAGCCTTATAGCTCAGGAAATAGCTGAGGAGAGAGGATACACACAGGTTCTTTGGCTTGACGGTGTTGAAAAGAAATATATTGAGGAAGTTGGAACAATGAACATTATGTTCGTTATAAACAACGAGGTTGTAACACCGGCTCTTAACGGAAGCATTCTTCCTGGAATTACAAGAAGAAGCGCCATTGAGCTTTTAAGGGCTAATGGATATAAAGTTACTGAAAGAAAAGTATCAATTCAGGAAATATTTGACGCGGCTGATAACGGAACACTTAACGAGGCTTTTGGTACAGGAACGGCAGCTGTTATATCACCTGTTGGCGAACTCTTATGGGAAGACAGAACAATTATGATTAACAACGGAGAAATAGGTCCTGTTTCACACCTTGTTTATGATACAATAACAGGAATCCAGAGCGGAAAAATTGAGGACAAATACGGCTGGATAACAAAGGTAGACTGATTTTTAGAAATTAATAGGCCCGGTTGTATGTTTATACACCGGGCTGTTTTTGTGTATTAAAAAAATATGAAATCGACTTAGGCAGAATTTTAAAATGTATATAGCAAATAAAATTCGCTTTTGTGCCATGGAATAAGATATACTGAATTTATGTCGTAATAGATAACATCATTAAATTTTTAGTTGGCCAAAAGGTTTTGTTTAAGATAAAGCGTCGGTATGGCATAAATGGACGAGATAGGGACAAAAATATTTTAAAACATTGATATTTTAATATTTTTCTGTTAAACTTTGGTTTATTGATATTTCATTTTTGTTTATATAAAGGAGATTTTTGAAATGGGAGAGTCTATGACCGGCTTAAAAAGAAGCCATATGTGCTGTGATATAAATGAAACTATGGCGGGAGAAAAAGTGACCGTTATGGGCTGGGTTCAAAGAAGAAGAGATTTGGGACAGCTTATATTCATAGCCTTAAGAGACCGCAGCGGAATTGTTCAGGCCGTTGTTGACGGAAATTCTGACAGTGAGATTTTTAAAAAGGCCGAAAGCATAAGAAGCGAATTTGTTCTTGCCGTAACCGGAACGGTAGCTTTAAGAACGGCCGAAAATATAAATGAAAATATGAAAACTGGAAAGGTAGAGATTATAGCCGAGGATTTGAGGGTTCTTTCCGAAAGCGAGACGCCGCCTTTCCAAATTGAAGAAAATATAACCGTAAATGACGAGCTTAGGCTTAAGTATAGGTATCTTGATTTAAGAAGACCTAATATATTTAAAAACATAAAGCTGCGTCACGATGTAACACACGTTGTAAGGGATTTTCTTGATAAAGAAGGATTCCTTGAGATTGAGACGCCTATGCTTACAAGAAGCACACCTGAAGGCGCAAGGGATTATCTTGTTCCAAGCCGTGTTCATCCGGGGAATTTTTATGCCCTTCCGCAGTCTCCTCAGCTTTTTAAACAGCTTCTTATGGTATCTGGCATGGACAGGTATTTCCAAATTGCCAGATGTTTCCGTGATGAGGATTTGAGAGCTGACAGACAGCCTGAATTTACCCAAATAGACATGGAATTGTCGTTTATCGATATTGATGACATACTTGACATAAATGAAAGACTTATTAAGCGGGTATTTAAAGATGTGCTTGGCGTTGAGGTTAAAACGCCATTTAAAAGAATGACATGGCGCGAGGGCATGGACAGGTTTGGCTCGGACAAGCCTGACACAAGATTTGGAATGGAACTTAAAAACATATCTGATATTGTTAAAGACACAGATTTTGCGGTGTTTAAAAATGCCCTTGACAACGGTGGAAGCGTTAGAGCAATAAATGCAGAGGGCTGCGGAAAAATGCCGAGGAAGCAGATTGACCAGCTTGTTGAGTTTGTTAAAACATACAAGGCAAAGGGCTTGGCATGGATTGTTATAAATGAGGACGGCAGCATTAAAAGCCAGATAGCTAAATTCTTTACAGAAGAAAAAATGGCTCAGATAGTTGAAGCCATGGATGCCAAAGCCGGAGACCTTATACTTATATGTGCCGATAAAGATAAAATTGTTTTTGACTCTCTTGGCGCTTTGCGTCTTGAAATGGCCAGAAGACTTAATCTTACAAAGGCCGACGATTATAATTTCCTTTGGATTACAGAGTTCCCTATGTTTGAGTGGAGCGAGGAAGAAAATCGTTGGGTAGCTGAGCACCACCCATTTACATCACCAATGGATGAGGATTTAGAGCTTCTTGACAAAGACCCTGGCAAAGTTAGGGCAAAAGCTTATGATATGGTGCTTAACGGAGTTGAGCTTGGAGGCGGAAGCATACGTATACACAGGCCGGACATACAGAAGAAAATTTTTGAGCTTCTTGGTTTCAGCGATGAGGAGGCTTATAACAAGTTTGGTTTCCTTCTTACGGCATTTAAATATGGCGTTCCGCCGCATGGAGGACTTGCCTTTGGCCTTGACCGTATGGTTATGCTTATGGCGGGGGCCTCTACAATAAGAGACGTTATAGCATTCCCTAAAGTTAAAGATGCGTCATGCCTTCTTACAGACGCACCTAATACTGTTGATAAGGCTCAGCTTGATGAACTTGAGATAGCTGTTGTTGAAAACAAAAAAGAGGAGTAATATTTAAAATAGGGCGCGGACAAAGTCTGTCCGCGCTTTTTGATATTATGAGACTTTCAATATATTAAATTAAATTAATTTATTTTTTTATTCATCTTTTTTAATTGATTTATAGTATAATTTGTAATTATAAAAATTGGTTTTAGGAGGATTTTTTAAAGGATGTTTCTTGAAAAAATTTTCGGAAGTATTTTTGGATTTGGAGAGAGCATAGGCATTGACCTTGGAACCGCCTCTGTTCTTGTTTACATAAAAGGAAAGGGAATTGTTGTAAGAGAACCGTCTGTTGTTACAATAGACAAAAATACGGACACAATATTGGCAGTTGGCAACGAGGCCCGTGAGATGATAGGGAAAACCCCAGGAAATATAGTAGCCATAAGACCTCTTAGAGAGGGTGTTATATCCGACTATGAAACAACGGAAAGAATGCTTAAATATTTTATACAAAAGGCCGTTGGAAGCCACCCTATCGCAAAGCCCACAATAGCTGTGTGTGTGCCAAGCAGCATAACTGAGGTTGAGAAAAGGGCCGTTGAGGACGCTACAAGGCAGGCCGGCGCAAGAAAAGTGCTTATAATAGAGGAGCCTGTTGCCGCTGCCATAGGCGCCGGAATTGATATAGGCAAGGCGTGCGGAAGTATGGTTGTTGATATAGGCGGTGGAACCACCGATATAGCCGTTATATCCCTTGGAGGAACAGTTGTGAGCACGTCTTTGAAGGTGGCTGGTGACAACTTTGACGAGGCTATAATAAAGCACATGCGCAAAAAGCATAATTTGCTTATAGGTGAGAGAAGCGCTGAAAATTTGAAAATAAACATAGGTACTGCTTACGCAAGAACTATGCCGGTTTCTATGGATATAAGGGGAAGAAATCTTATAACGGGACTTCCGCGGAACATAACCGTAACAAGTGAGGAAATGTTGGAGGCTCTTTCTGAACCTGTATCAATGATAGCCGATGCGGTTCACGGCATACTTGAAAAGACTCCTCCTGAGCTGGCAGCTGATATATCTGATAGGGGAATAGTTATGACAGGCGGCGGAAGCCTCCTTTACGGTCTTGATAAGCTTATCGCCGAGAGAACCCACATAAACACAATGATAGCGGAAGACGCTATATCATGTGTAGCCCTTGGCACAGGAAAGTATATAGAATATGAGGAAAGAATGAAAAGAATAGGCGCTAAAAGAAGAGAGCGTGAAATGAACAGCGTTCCCAGTGATATTCAGGAAGGTGTTAGGAGCAGGCAAGAATAAAAAATCCTGCTTAAAATGCAGGATTTTTATACTATATAAAAATATATTGAACAAGAAACATATATATTACAGTGCCGCCGCCTATTGATATAAGGGTATTTCCTTTAATGATATGCAGAAGCGCAGTTGACAATATAGCTATTATTTCAGATGCGCCGTGGTTTGGCGACAAAAAGTTGACATTTCTTATGCAGTATATTATAAGTACGGCTATAATAGCTGGAGGAAGAACATGGCCAAGATATGTTACTGTTTTTGGAACTTGTCTTTTACCTCCGAAAAGAGCAAAAGGAATGGCCCTTGTAGCAAATGTGCAGATGGCCGCAACGGCTATGGCGGATATTATATATAAGTTTTCCTGCATAGTTAACACCTCCCTGTGTTTTCTTGAGGTTTATGCGCTAAAGGACGGGATTTTAACAGCATAAGCGCCGACACGGTTATTATAAGAGCCGGCAGTATAAAATTGTCGCTTCCAAAAACCATAAGGCAAATTATTGATGAAAATATGCCTATATATACAGGCGTGTGTGATTTAAAAGATTTCCATTGTTCAATAAATATAACAACAAACAAAGCCGTCATTGCAAAATCGACGCCTTTAAAGTTAAAACTTAAATATTGACCTATAACGGCCCCTAAAACACAGCCGCAAATCCAATATATATGGTCAAGCATAGCTATATAAGTTATAAGTTTGCCGTCATTTACGGTTTTTGAAACATTTGTGGAACAAAGTATAGAGTATGTTTCATCGGTAAGGGAAAATATCATATAAGGATACATTTTTCCGGCTTTTTTAAATCTTTCTATAAATGACAGTCCATAAAAGGCATGTCGGCTGTTTAAAAGGAGCGTTAAAAAGGCTATGGAAGACAGCGGCGCACTTATGGCTATAAGACTTATAAGAAGCATTTGTCCGGAACCGGCGTAAACAAAAAGCGCCATAAAAAAAGACCATATAAAGCTGTGTCCTGTATCGGCCAGAAGCAGACCGACAGCGGAACCAAGAAAAAGATAACCAAAAAGGACAGGAACTGTTTTTTTAAAGGCAAGTTTAATTATATCTGTATCCATAATACCCCTCTTTTTTAAAAATAATGTTGATTTTTTACTTAATGGATTATAACATTATTGTATATATTTGTAAAATAAATTGATTTAATAATATAGTTGAATTTTTTTAATGGAAGGCGGCGCAGTATGGAGCTAAGAAACATAATAACGTTTTTAAAAATAGCGGAGCTTCAAAGCTTTACAAAAGCGGCCAAGCAACTTGGATATAATCAATCTACCGTTACAGTACAAATAAAGCAGCTTGAAAGCGAGCTGAATATATGTCTTTTTGACAGAATAGGCAAAAGCATACGCCTTACAGAAAAAGGAACTGAGTTTTTTGAATATGCCAATCAGCTTGTTGAGATAGCCGAAAAGGCGAAAAAAATAGCAATAAAGCCGTCGGAGCCTCATGGAAAGGTGAGAATAGGTATGCTTGAATCGCTGGCCATGTCTGTTTTTCCGGATATACTTTATAAGTTTCATAAAATGTATCCAGACGTTGAAACGATGGTAAAAACTGACGCTACGTACACGCTTTTTGACATGCTTAATCATAATGAGTTGGACATGCTGTTTATATTTGACAAAAAGTATTATAATCAGGAGTGGATAAGAAGCTGTGAGAAAGAAAGCAGCGCAGTGTTTGTTACATCATATAAAAATCCTATTATTTGGAAGAGGGATTTGACACTTGACGATATACTTAAGGAGCCTTTTATGCTTACTGAGAAAGATGTAAGCTACAGGGCGCCTTTTGAGGAATATCTGTCAAGCGTTGACAAAAGAGTTTCTCCTTTTCTTGAGATAGGAAATACTGAGTCTATAATATACTTTCTTAAAAAGAATATGGGTGTGTCGTTTTTGCCTTACTATACTGTTAAAAAAAGTGTTGAAGACGGTGAGTTATCAATACTTGACATAAATGAGTTTAAAGTTAAGATGTATATACAGGTAATATATCACAAAAATAAATGGAAAACGCCGCAAATGCAGGCGCTTGAGGAGCTTATAAAGAAGAACCTTAGTGAGGAGTGATTTTATGGGCGCTGTTGAAACGCTGAAAAAATGGATTGAAGAAAGCGATAATATTGTATTCTTTGGCGGTGCAGGAGTGTCAACTGAAAGCGGCATACCCGATTTTAGAGGAGAAAAGGGCATATATAAAACAATAAGTGAGTATGGCGTTTCGCCTGAGACAATATTAAGCCACACATTTTTTGAGCATAATAAAGAAGTATTTTTTGATTACTGCAGAAAAAATTTGATTTTTAAAGATGCCAAGCCTAATGCGGCACATATTTCCCTTGCAAAACTTGAGAAAATTGGTAAGCTTAAAGCGGTTATAACTCAAAACATAGATAATCTTCATCAAAAAGCCGGAAGTGAGAATGTTCTTGAACTTCATGGAACTCTTTATAAGAATTACTGCATTAAATGCGGAAAAAAATTTGATGTGGATTATCTTATAAAAAGTGACGGAGTGCCTAAATGCGACAAATGCGGCGGAGTGGTGAGGCCGGACGTTGTACTTTATGAAGAGGGCCTTGATATGAGCGTTGTTGAAAAGGCGGTGTACTATATACAAAATGCCGACGTTCTTATTGTAGGAGGAACAAGCCTTGCCGTGTATCCGGCTGCCGGACTTATAAATTATTATAGAGGAAATAAGCTTGTTTTAATTAATAAATCGGCTACAAATATGGACGAAAGAGCTGACCTTTGTGTACATATGAATATAGGCCAGGTTTTCGAAAGGATTATGAAATAAAAATTTTCAAAAAATTTAAAAAAATGGTTGACAAACCCTTTTTGTTTTCGTATAATAAATATCGCACTGTGAACGTTGAAAAAAGAATAACGTATGACAAACCAAACCCAAGTCAAGAGAAGAGCTCGGAAGAGCTGAAGTCAGGGTAACCTGGCGAGGATAAAATTTTTAATAAGAGAGT
>CAJFUS010000034.1 GCA_904420235.1 Candidatus Neoanaerotignum tabaqchaliae | reverse complement strand
TGTATTTTATGTAAAATATTAATAGAAATAAAAATCTGTTAATAAAATCTAATATTAAGCTTAAATTTTGCTAATTCACGATAAGTTGTTATACTTTTATAATTTTGGATAAAAACAAATAATGAATTTTAAAACGATAAAGCAGCTCATCAAAATTTATTTAGTGTTTATAGGCTTATATTTTATAAAGGCATAATTGTTAGCGTAATATTACAAGTAAAAAAAGCATAGCCCAAGCTTTTAAGCTTAAGCTATGCCTCTTTATATCTAAAAAAGTGAAAGCTGATTTGTTTCAGGAAGTCCCTTTAACACATTGTTGTCCTTTAAAAGCTCTATAAGGGTTTTTCCTATTCCTGTTCTCTCTCTAAAATCTTCTATGGTGGTAAATTCTCCCGCAGCATTTCTGCCGTCAACTATGCCTTGGGCCGCCGTAAGGCCAAGGCCCTGAAGGGAGTTGAAAGGAGGTATAAGCCCCTTATCTTCTATAATAAAATCCTTTGCGTCGGATTTATAAAGGTCTATGGGGTAAAATTTGAACCCTCTTTCATAAAACTCAATTACGGTCTCAAGAACAGTTAGCTTATTTTTATCTTTTGTGGTAGCCGAGTTTCCCTTGTCATTTATTTCCCTAATGGCCTCTTTGGCCGCTTCCTCGCCTACGCACATACATGAATAATCAAAATCATCGCATGCCCTTACGGTGAAATATGAGGCGTAGTACGCCAAAGGATAATTAATTTTAAAATACGCTATTCTAAATGCCATCATTACATATGCCGCCGCGTGGGCTTTTGGAAACATATATTTTATTTTAAGGCATGAGTCTATGTACCATTGGGGAACATCATGCTCCTTCATAAGGGCTATGTCTTCCTCCGTAAGGCCTTTTCCTTTTCTAACCTTTTCCATTATCTTAAAAGACGCCTTGTTTGGAAGGTCTTTATTTATAAGATAAATCATTATGCTGTCACGTGTTGATATTGTTTCCTTAAGCGTTATTGTTCCGTTTTCTATAAGCTCCTGAGCATTTCCCAGCCATACGTTTGTACCGTGGGAAAGACCGGATATTCTTAAAAGGTCGGAAAAATTTTTAGGCTTTGTGTCAAGCAGCATTCCTCTTACGAATTTTGTGCCGAATTCCGGTATGCCAAGTGTTCCGGTTTCACAGCCTATCTGCTCGGCAGTAACGCCAAGAGCCTCCGGCGATTCAAAAAGCGACATTGTAGCCTCGTCACCAAGCTCAACAAGCTGAGGATTAACTCCCGTAAGGTCGTACAGCATTCTTATAACCGTAGGGTCGTCGTGGCCCAGAAGGTCCAGCTTCAAAAGCCTTCCGCTTATGGAATGATAGTCAAAATGGGTTGTTGTTATGTTTGATGTAACATCGTCGGCCGGTCTTTGCACAGGACAAAACTCGCATATATCGTGGTCCGTAGGAACAACCATAAGCCCTCCCGGGTGCTGTCCTGTGGTGCGCTTTATTCCGGTGCAGCCTCTGGCAAGGCGCGCTATTTCCGCGTTATGAGCGGTTTTCTCATGTTTTTCAAGATATTTAAGAACAAAGCCATAGGCCGTTTTATCAGCCAAAGTGCCTATTGTGCCTGCCTTAAAAACTTTGCCTTTTCCAAAAAGCTCCTCTGTGTAGGCATGTGCCCTCTGCTGATACTCGCCGGAAAAATTCAGGTCTATATCCGGCTCTTTGTCCCCCTCAAAGCCAAGGAAAGTCTCGAATGGTATATTGTGTCCTTCCTTTCTAAGCTTATGACCGCAAACAGGGCAAAAAGCGTCGGGCATGTCAAAGCCGCTTCCTCCGTCAAGAACGGTTTGACGCACAACCTCACTGTCAAAATCGGAGTATTTGCATTCCGGACAAAGATAATGTGGCTGAAGGGAGTTAACTTCTGTTATTCCGGCCATATTGGCCACGAAAGACGAGCCTACGGAGCCTCTTGAGCCTACAAGATAGCCGTTTTCAACGCTGTTCCAAACAAGCTTTTGAGCTATTATGTAAAGTACGGCATAGCCGTTTGATATAATTGAATTAAGCTCTCTGTCGAGACGTTTTTGAACAATATCCGGCAAAGGCTCGCCGTAAAGCTCTATGGCCCTGTTTGTTGTTATGCGCCTCAGGTCGTCGTCAGCGCCGTCAAAATGCGGGGGAAATGTTCCGTCCGGTATGGGCTTTATTTTTTCTATCATGTCGGCTATAAGGTTTGTGTTTTTAACAACAACATCATATGCCGTTTCCTCTCCAAGATACTCAAACTCCTTAAGCATTTCCTCTGTTGTTCTGAAATAAAGGGGCGCCTGATTGTCGGCGTCGGAAAAGCCCTCGGCTGTCATTATTATTTTTCTGTAATCGGCGTCCTGAGGGTCTATAAAATGGACGTCGCATGTGGCCACGCAAAGCTTATTATGGCTTTTGGCCAAACTAACAATAAGCCTGTTGCAGTCCATTATGTCCTCCATAGAGTTTATTTTGTCAATTTTCGGCGAGTTAATCATAAACTTGTTGTTTCCAAGGGGCTGTATCTCAAGATAATCGTAAAAATTAATTATCTCCTCTATAACCTGTTTCGGCTTATCCTCCAGTATGGCCCTGTAAAGCTCTCCAGCCTCACAGGCGCTTCCAAGTATAAGTCCCTCACGTCGTTTCAAAAGACGGCTTTTCGGTATTCTTGGTCTTCTGTTAAAAAACTCCAAATGAGACTGGGTTATAAGCTCATATAAATTTCTTAAACCCACATAGTTTTTAACAAGTATAATCGCGTGGTATGATTTAAGCTTTCCATAATTTACTGTGCGGCTGCAAAGCACGTTTATTTCATCAACGTTTATAATCTTTCTTTCGGCAAGCATGTCTATAAATTTTATAAAAACCTCTGCCGTTGCCTGAGCGTCGTTAACCGCCCTGTGGTGGCCTTTAAGGCTTACCCCAAGATGTTCGCAGACAATATCCAGCTTGTGCTTTTTAAGCTCCGGCAAAAGAGCCCTTGAAAGCTCCACAGTATCTATAATTGTGTTGTCTATTTCGCCAAGGCTGTGTACCTCGGCGGCCTTTCTTATAAAGCCGGTGTCAAAAGAGGCGTTGTGAGCCACAAGAATTCCATCTCCAAAAAAGCGCATAAATTCCGGAAGAACCTGCTCAATAAAAGGAGCGTCCTTAACCATTTCGTCCGTAATTCCCGTAAGTTTTGTTATTTCCTCCGATATAGGCATTTTGGGATTAACAAATGTGCTGAATTTATCTATAATTTTTCCGTCTTTTATTTTAACGGCGCCTATTTCGGTTATTTGGTCTCTCTCCTTTGAAAGGCCGGTTGTTTCTATGTCAAAAACAGTAAATTCACTGTCAAGAAGCTGACCTTTAGGACACATAACGGCTGAGCCGAGGTCATCGATTAAATAAGCCTCAACACCATATATTACTTTTATATCTTTTTCGTTAGAGTTCTCCATTGCCTCAGGAAACGCCTGAACAACACCGTGGTCTGTTATGGCTATGGCTTTGTGTCCCCAGCTTAAGGCCCTTTTTATATATTCCTTAGCCGGAGTGATACCGTCCATTCGGCTCATCTGCGTATGCAAATGAAGTTCAACACGCTTTTCTGGAGCATTATCCATTCTTTTTGGCGGTTCGTTTCCAATCATTATGTCTTTAGCCATTATATTTATTTCCTTGGCGTATTTGTCATATTGTACCTCTCCCCTAACCTTAAGATATTTTCCGTCTTTAAAAAAGCTCTCCATTTCACCGTCAAACTCTTTTTGAGACGTAAAAAACTTAACCGTTGTAGAATCGGTAAAATCAGTTATATCAAATGAAACTATGTATCTTCCGCCTTTAATCTCACGTTTTTCGGTGTTAAAAATACTTCCCTCTATTGTAACTTTCTCGCCCTCTGTTCTGGTGTCGCGTATTTTAACAATATCACCTGATATTTCCTTGCCTAATATAATGCCCTTTGATATGCCGGAAGATTTCTTTGTTTCCGTTTCACTTATTTGCCCCGAATTTTCAATTTCAACATTTTTAAGACTCATCTCTTTAAAAATGCTTTCGGTCATAAGCTCTTTTTCTTTTCTTATAATGGCTTTTTCTTCCTCTGACGTTTTCTCATTTTTAAACAAAACTCTTAAATCAAGGCCATTTTCATCTCTAAGCTTTTTTTCTATTAGCTTATCGGATTTTTTGGCATTCATATAAAAAGACATGTTATTTTTAACTTTTATGATAAGGCTGTTGTTCTCCAACTCCCATTTTGCGTCGGATATTACGCTTTTGCATACAGGCCCAACTGATGAAACAGCATGAACTATATTCTGCCAGTCCTTTTGTATAATAACGCCTGTGTCGGTGCAGCTGTTGCAATATGTAAGTGAAACTATAACGTCGCATACACCGGGAACTTGACTGAAAAGCTCTTTTTTAAATATGTCAACAAAGCTTTCGTTTATTATTTCAGGCAGTTTAAGCTTTATGTCAAGAACCTTTTCCTTTTTGTAAATTTTAAAAGACGATACCTGCGCGTTTGAGAAGGTATAAAGCACTTCTTTTGAGAGAGGCACTTTACCAAACACGCTTGAAAAATCTTTTTCACAAAACATTAAACATCAACCTCAAAGCTTCTCAATTTCTTCCATAAGGGAACTTATAAGCTCTTCTTCAGGGACTTTTTTAATTATCTGTCCCTTTTTAAATATAAGCCCTTCGCCTTTGCCGCCCGCTATTCCTATGTCGGCCTCTCTAGCCTCTCCTGGTCCGTTAACGGCACAGCCCATAACGGCTACTTTAATGTTTTTGTCTATTCCGGCGCAGCGCTTTTCAACTTCTTCTGCTATTTTAACCAAGTCTATCTGTGTTCTTCCGCAAGTTGGACAGCTTATAAAATTAACGCCAAAGCTTCTTAAATCAAGACTTTTTAAAATTTCTTTGGCTGCTTTTATTTCCTCAACAGGGTCGCCCGTAAGAGATACTCTTATTGTGTCGCCTATACCTTCTGACAATATGGCCCCTATTCCAACGGCGGACTTTATTGTTCCGGAATATACTGTTCCCGCCTCTGTTATGCCAACGTGTAAAGGATAGTCAGCAGCCTGGGACATAAGTTTATAAGCCTCAAGGCTAAAAAGAACGCTTGACGATTTAATTGACACAACAATATCCTTGAAATTATACTTTTCCAGCATTTTAATATGCCTTAAAGCGCTCTCAACCATGGCTTCCGGCGTAACTTTGCCAAATTTAAGCAAAATATCCTTCTCAAGAGAGCCGGAGTTAACGCCTATTCTTATAGGTATTCCCTTTTCCTTGGCCATATCGGCAACGGCTTTAACTTTGTCCTCACTGCCTATGTTTCCGGGATTTATACGTATTTTGTCAATTCCCTGAACCATAGACTCAATAGCAAGTCTATAATCAAAATGTATGTCCGCAACAAGCGGTATTGATATTCTTTTTTTAATCTCTCCAATGGCTCTGGCCGCCTCCATGTCCGGCACAGCCACTCTAACAAGCTCACAGCCAGCTTTTGTTAGAGTGTTTATTTGATTGGCAGTTGACATTATATCTCGTGTGTCGGTATTGCACATGGATTGTATAGCTATGGGGTTTTCTCCGCCTATAAGCAAGTTTCCTATTCTAACTGTTCTTGTTTTGCTTCTCGTATACAAAAAATCACCTTCCGCTGATTATCCTGAAAATATCGTTAGAGGCAACAACAAACATAAACATCATTAAAAGCACAAAGCCTAAGAAATGTATAAAGCCCTCTCTGTTTCTGTCCATCGGCTTGCCTCTCAATCCTTCTATAATAAGAAAAACAAGCCTTCCGCCATCCATAGCCGGTATTGGGAAAAGGTTTATAACACCAAGGTTTACGCTTAATAAAGCCGAAAGAGTAAGGAGGCTTCTTACAACCGACCATATGCTGTATGTTATGCCAACTTCCACAGTGTCGCCTACAACCTGAACAATACTTATGGGTCCGGCAACCTCCGCAGGAGATAAGTTAAGCGTAAAAAGTCTTACAAAGCCAACTACAACAGATTTTACATAATACACAAGAGTATAAAAACTGTTATATACGGTTTCGGACAATGTGCTTTGATTATATCCCTCAACTTCTTCAGCCAGAAGCCCTGTTTTAATAACCGGACTGAAGCCTATAATAAAACCGGTTCCGGAATCATTAGGTATGGGTGTTATTGTAAGGCTTTGTTCATTACCGTTACGCTCAACAACAACGTTTATGTCGCTTCCGTCTTCTCCGGCCATGGTTAAGGATAAATCCTGATAAGTGTGAACGGACTGGTTGTTTATTTTTTTTATTCTGTCGCCTTCCATAAGTCCCTGATTTATGGCGTTGCTGTTTTCAAGAATACTGCCGACTACCGGCTCTATAACAGCCGCCGATGTTGACATAACTATAAAAACCGCTATAAATCCAAACACAAAATTCATTATGGGGCCTGTGGCAACAACGGCTATCCTTGCCAAAACTCCTTTGTTATTAAAGGCTCTGCTGTCGGAATCGTCCTCGTCTTCTCCAAGCATACGGCAAAAACCGCCTATTGGCAGGGCCCGAAATGAGTAAAGGGTTTCGCCAACTTGTTTTGAGAACACAACCGGGCCCATGCCTATGGCGAATTCCTCAACCATTATGCCGTTAATTTTGGCAACGGCAAAGTGCCCGGCCTCGTGAACAAGAACAAGCACGCTGAATATTAAAAGAGTAAGCAGTATATATATTAATGACATAAAAAACCTCTTTCCGTTATTATTTTATTATGGTTTCGGCGTACTTCCTTCCCCATTGGTCCGCCTCAAGAAGTTCACCGATACTGTAGCTGTGTTTAACAGTGTAAGCCCCCATAGTTTTCTTTATAATATACGGAATATCCATAAAACCTATTCCACCATTTAAAAACGCCCCAACAGCAATTTCATTGGCTGCATTTAAAACAGCTGGCATTGTTCCGCCTGTTTTTATGGCCTCATAGGCGAGAGAGAGGCACTCAAATGTGTCCATATCCGGCTCCTCAAATGTAAGCGAGCCAACCTTTGTTATATCAAGCTTATCAAATCCGTTTGCTCTTCTGTTTGGATATGTAAGAGCATAGGATATTGGAACCTTCATGTCAGGAATGCCCATTTGCCCTATAACAGCGCCGTCCTCATACTCAACAGCCGAGTGAAGTATGCTCTGCGGGTGAACCACAACCTGAATTTTATCAACGTCAACGTCAAAAAGCCACTTAGCTTCTACAACTTCAAGGCCCTTGTTCATCATTGTGGCCGAGTCTATTGTTATTTTGTTTCCCATATCCCAATTTGGGTGATTAAGAGCCTCCTTTGCCGTAACATTTTTAAGGCTTTCTTTTTTCATTCCCCTAAAAGGCCCGCCGGAGGCCGTAAGTATTATTCGCCTTATTTTATTCATGCTGTTGCCCTGAAGGCTTTGGAATATGGCTGAGTGCTCGCTGTCTATGGGAAGTATTCTAACGCCGTGCTTTTGAGCCTCGTTTGTTATAAGGCTGCCGCCGGAAACAAGAACTTCCTTTGTGGCAAGAGCTATTTCTTTTTTAGCCTGAATAGCCTCATAGGTGGGTTTTATCCCTATATTCCCCACAAGCGAAACAACAACCGTATCAACACCGTTTAAAGTTGCGGCTTCCACAAGGCCCTCCATTCCGGAAAGGACTTTAATGCCGGAGCAGACCGTTTTTGACAGCCGCTCTTTTAAAATATCCGCCTTTTCATTGTCCATAACAGATATAAGAATTGGCCTGAATTTTATGGCTTGTTTTTCAATAAGGTCTATGTTGTTTCCGGCCGTTAACGCCTTTATGTTTATATCACTGAAATTTCCGCATACCTCAATGGTTTGCGTGCCTATTGACCCTGTTGAGCCAAGTACGCTTATGTTTTTCATATTAAAACTCCTGATAAAATTTATGTGATAAAGTTTATATAATTTTTTAATTTTATAGTTAATAATTCCATTAAATTTATATTGTAAAAACAAATAATATAAATAACAATAGGTATAATCAATAAATAAAAACTTCCCTATTCATAATAACATTTTAAATACTATTTTTATTCTAAGATGTTGTTTTTCCATTTTTAAGCATATATTTTATTTCGCTTAAATTTTAAGCCGAGCTTTTATAAAAGAGCAATCATTATATAATAGACAACTGGGGCAGTAACTATAACACTGTCAAACCTATCAAGTATTCCTCCGTGGCCGGGTATAAGATTGGCGTAATCCTTAACACCCATATATCTTTTAAAAGCTGAGGCCGCAAGGTCGCCTATCTGCGAAAGCAAAGAGCCAGCAGTACCTATGATGGCACATAAAACTACCGTTGATATATGGTTAAACACGACAACCCTGCTTATTGCCAACCCAAAAATAACAGAGGCCACAAGGGCCCACAAAACACCGCCAACAGA
Organism: Candidatus Neoanaerotignum tabaqchaliae; assembly: GCA_904420235.1. Classification (GTDB taxonomy): domain Bacteria; phylum Bacillota; class Clostridia; order Lachnospirales; family Anaerotignaceae; genus Neoanaerotignum_A; species Neoanaerotignum_A tabaqchaliae. Next base: position 12,276 of record CAJFUS010000034.1, on the reverse strand, counting down.
GCCTTCAATTGTTTTTTTAGGACTAAGCTCTGGTATAAGCTTATGCTTTCCCATTGTAACGCCCGTAAAATAGGCGCCTGTGTCACATACAAAAGAAGCTATAAATATAAGCCAAACAAAATACTGTCCATACTCATGGTTTCTTACAAGACATATATGCATAAGAAGGAAACATACATAATAAAAGCCAAAAAATGTTATAAAAACATCTTTAACATCTACTTCTTTATGCCTAAGGACCATATAGCACATGAGCAGCACAATAAAGCATGCTGTCATGGCGCTGAACATTCCTGCCGTTTCTACAATATTTTGAGCAAACACGCCATAAAAAACGCACATGGCAAAACCAAAAAAATGCACCGGAAGTATTTTGCCTGAAAGCACTTTATAAAATTCATACATTCCCATAATGGATATAACAACAACAGCCAAGTGCAGCGGAAGCCCTCCGTAAATTATAAAAAACAACAGCAAAGGCAAAAGCACCGCGCCGGAAATAATTCTTGTTTTCATAGGCTCAACTCCCTGCTATTTTCTTCCGCCAAACCGCCTGTCTCTGTTTTGATACATATATATGGCTTCTCTAAGGTCATTTTCTCCAAAATCCGGCCAAAGCTTATCAGAAAATACAAATTCCGAATAGGCTATCTGCCAAAGTAAAAAGTTGCTTATTCTTTCTTCTCCGCTTGTTCTTATAAGCAGCTCAGGGTCTGGAAGTCCCTCTGTATCAAGGCTTGAGGATATATAATTTTCGTCTATGTTTTCAGGCTCAACAACGCCGTTTTTAACGTCAACGGCTATTTTTTTAACGGCCCTCAAAATCTCGTCACGTCCGCCGTAATTAAGAGCTATGTGAAGGCAAAGGCCTGTATTATCTTTTGTAAGGGACTCAAGAGTTTTTATTTTCTCCTGAATATCAGTGTCAAGTCTTAATGGGTCACCAAGCATTGTGACCTTAAAATTATCTTTTTTGCATTTTTTGATGTGTTCATCAAGATATTTTCTAAGCAAATCCATTATTCCAGAAACTTCCTCGTCGCTTCTTTTCCAATTTTCAGTTGAGAAAGCGTATACCGTAAGATGCTTTACGCCAAGTTTTTGGGCATATCTTGATACCTTTTCAAGAGTGTCGGCGCCGGCTTTGTGCCCAGCCTTTCTTATAAGGCCTCTTTTCTTTGCCCACCTTCCATTTCCATCCATTATAATGGCTATGTGATTTGGAATGTTTTTCATATCTATATCGAAATTTTCTTTGTCATTAAACATTATGAAACCCCTTTAACCTTAAAATAATAAAATACCCCTCTTGGAGGGGTGTTTGTTGTAAGGCGCACAACCTGATTTTCATTAAACAGACATAATATCCTTGCTTTTGGCCTCGCTTTTTTTATCGATAGCGGCAACGCTTTTGTCTGTTATTTTCTGAATTTCGTCTGTAAGGTCAGCAAGCTCATCCTCAGTAATCTCGTGGGCCTTTTCCTGTTTTTTAAATGTGTCAAGGGCGTCTCTTCTTATGTTTCTTATGGCAACTTTGGCGTCCTCACCTTTTTTCTTAACCTCTTTGGCTAAAGAAGCCCTTCTTTCCTCTGTAAGTTCCGGAAAAACAAGACGTATTACTTTTCCGTCGCTGTTAGGGTTAATTCCAATGTCCGATTTATTAATGGCTTTTTCTATTTCTTTAAGAAGGCTTGTGTCCCAAGGCTGAATTTGGAGAAGTCTTGGCTCTGGAACTGTGATATTTCCAACCTGATTTATAGGTGTCGGTGTTCCGTAATAGTCAACCGTAATTCTGTCAAGCACATGAGGGTTAGCTCTTCCGGCCCTAATTGTGGCATACTCGTTGTCAAGGCTTGCTAAAGTTTTATCCATTTTCTCCTGATATACCTTTACTTTCTCTGACATAAAAATTCCTCCCGTAATTTATGTAGTGGTTTAATCAACTGTTACAATTGTTCCAATTTTATCGCCATTTACGGCGCGCACAATACTGTTTTCCTCGTTAAGCCCAAATATAACAACAGGTATGCCGTTATCAAAACAAAGGCTTGCCGCCGTAAGGTCTATAACACGAAGATTATTTTTTATAATATCACCGCATTTTATCTCATCAATTTTTTTAGCGTTAGGGTTCTTAGCCGGGTCGTCGTCATAAACACCGTCGACGTTTTTGGCGAAAAACAAAGCGTCGGCCTCAAGCTCAGCCCCTCTTAGGGCTGTTATTGTATCGGTTGAGAACATTGGGTGTCCCAATCCGCCGGCAAAAATAACAACTTCTTTATTTTCAAGGTGCCTAACAGCCAAGTCCTTTGAAAATTCCTCTGTCATTGTTCCGCATTTAAAAGGTGTTTGCACAACGCAGCCAACGCCTTCCTGCCTTAAAAAATCAGACACATATATGGCGTTCATAACAGTTGCAAGCATTCCTATCTGGTCGGCCTTGGTTCTGTCCATGGCATGGTCGGCGCTTCTTCCTCGCCAAAAATTGCCTCCTCCTATAACAAGAGAAACTTGAGTGCCTTTTTCCATTATTTCCTTTATTTGATTAACTATTCCTTTTATAATGCCGTTGTCAAATTTAACATTAGGGTTATCGCCTGCAAGAGCTTCGCCGCTAAGTTTAAGCACTATCCTTTTATACATCAAAAATCCTCCCTAAAAACCTCAAAATCACTCATTAATAATGTAACATATATTGGAATTAAATTCAATATTTAAAACTTTCATTAATTTTAAATACCTTGAAAGGTTTTTAGTGTTTTATGCAATAAATTGAATCAATTCAATATATCTAACGTTAAAATAGCATAATTAAAAAATGCTCCTATCTCTTGTGCGTTAAAGTTCAAACATCTATAATTAAATTAGTTTAATAAACTTTGGGGGAGTAATTATGTCTGAATCTACAGTGCTTAACCTTGGCAAAACACCGGCACGCACAGTTTTAATGCTTTCATGGCCCGCCATAGTTGAACAGTTTCTTGTATCAATGGCAAGCCTTATAGACACCGCTATGGTAGGCTCGCTTGGACCGCAGGCCACCGCGTCAGTTGCCATAAACACATCAACCATATGGCTTATAGAGGGATTTTTTACGGCCTTAAGCGCTGGATTTATGTATATAGTGGCACATAGCATAGGCGAGGGCAAGCTTGATATGGCCAAAACCGCCGCCCGCCAGTCCATAACTTCGGCATTGATACTTGGCCTTTTTATTATGGCCGCCGTTGAGGCTATATCTCCTTATCTTTGCGTATGGCTTGGGGGCGAGGCGGAAATTTATTACGACGCAAGAAACTATTTCTCAATAATAGGCTTTGGTATGATAGGAAAATCATTAACTATAGTTTTATCATCGGTTATGCGCGCCGCCGGAAACACAAAACTGCCTTTAAGGGTCAATATAGCTGCCAATGTAATAAATATAGTAGGCAATAATTTTCTTATATACGAGTCAAGGAATGTATCGGTTTTCGGTTTATCATTTTTTATGCCTGGCGCCGGCCTTGGCGTAAGCGGAGCGGCCATGTCAACTTCGCTATCCCAAACTGTTTCGGGAGTTTTGTTGCTTTTATCGCTTTTTATTGTAAAAACTCCTATAAAGCTTACATTTAAGGGAAATTATAAAATAACAAGGAATATGCTGTCTAAGGCTTTAAAAATAAGTGTTCCTGTGGCTCTTGAAAGATGTACACTGTGTGGAGGTCAAATAGTTCTTACAAGAATAATATCAAGTGTTGGAACAATAGCTCTTGCCGTTCATCAGCTTGCCAACCAGTGTGAAAGCATTATGTATCTGCCGGCCTACGGCTTCGCGTCATCAGGAACGACTCTTATAGGTCAGTCTCTTGGAGCCAATAAGCCGGAAAAAGCCGAAAAATTCGCAAACCTGCTTTTTATAATAAACCTGATATTTATAGTAGCTTTATGTGTTCCTATATTTATATTTGCCGAGCAGATAATAGCTTTATTTACTCCAAGTGCTGAGACAATAGAGCTTGGAAACATAGCTCTTAAAATAATAGCCGCAACAGAGCCTCTTTTTACCCTTACCGTTGTAATGGGCGGAATTTGCAGAGGCTCCGGCGATGTTAAGTTTCCGCTTATACTTTCATTTTTTGGCATGTGGATTATAAGAATTATACCAGCTGCTGTTTTTGTTTGGATATTTGGATTTGGTGTAATAACAATAGAAGCTATAATAGGCATTGATGTTACTATTAGAGGTCTAATTTGTGTATACCGCCTTAAAAGCGGCAAATGGAAGCCTAAATATGTTATGGTGTCAGACAAAAGCCAGCCGGCATAAAAAAATAAAAATAATCCCCTTTTCAAATGGATATGTCTTTTAAATACCATTTTAAAAGGGGATTTAAAATACATTGGTTTTTTAAACTAACCATGGCTGCATTGTTATAAAAATTAAAAAAGACTGTGCCTTGGTGCTTAGGGTTTACTTTATTGTTATAAAGTTATAAGATTTTTTATTTCCTGAAAAATTTCATAAAAGTTCAAATATTTTGTTTAAAGCCGCTAAATAATTAAGCTGTAATTTTTTAACTCTTTAAACATATAAAATGAAAATAAATTTTTAAAATCCGCTGCCTTAAGCACAGCTATTTTTTATATTATGTAAATTTCATCATTTCTTTTTTAAGACGGCTTATTATTCTTTTCTCAAGTCTTGATATATACGATTGAGATATGCCAAGCATGTCGGCAACTTCTTTTTGAGTTTTTTCTTCGCCTTCTCCACTTATGCCGAAGCGAAGACTTACTATCTTTTTTTCCCTTTTGCTTAAATGCGATATGGCTTTTGAAAGCAGACTTCTATCAACCTCGTCCTCTATGCCGCGGCATATTATGTCGGAGTCTGTGCCGAGTATATCGCTTAGCAAAAGCTCGTTTCCCTCCCAGTCAACGTTAAGCGGCTCATCTATGGAAACCTCTGTTTTAAGCTTGGAATTTCGTCTCAGATACATTAAAATCTCGTTTTCTATACAGCGGGACGCATATGTTGCAAGCTTTATTTTCTTTTCTGCCTTAAAAGTGTTTATGGCTTTTATAAGTCCTATTGTACCTATTGATATAAGGTCCTCAACGTTAATTCCAGTGTTTTCAAACTTGCGGGCTATGTAAACAACAAGTCTTAAATTTCTTTCTATAAGTATTGATTTGGCGTTATCCTCCTCGTCTGTTCCAAGCATTTCAACCATAGCGGCTTCCTCGTCCGGCTCAAGAGGCGGTGGAAAAACGTCGCTGCCGCCTATATAATGAATCTCTGGAGCGAAACCTCCAATGAGTTTCAGTTTTATGCTTTCGATATTATATTTAACCAAAAACCATACATAAATAAAATTCATTTTAACATCTCCCTTATTTTAAAATACTCGTCATAACCTACAATAGCACTGTAACCTCCTTTCGGTGATATTATGCCGTCGTAAAAAGCTATCTCGGCCGAACTGAATACGCTCTCATTTTTAGAAAATATGAATTGCGCTTTGTCGGCATTGAATGTTAAAAGCCTGCCGCTTTCAGTGCCAAGCGAGGAATAATTTATGTATGAAAGCCTGTTTCTTTCCTCCGGCTCTAAAATTTCACTTATAATGTTGGAATTGAATCCTCTGCTTTTAACATTCTCTTTAAACAGGCCCGCCGCCGCTCCTGTTTCAACTATTACAAGAGCTCCTCCCGTTTTACTTTTAAGAAAATTTCCACTGTCAATAAGAGCCGTAACCTCAGCACAGTTATTTTTATAAAAAAACCTAATTCTGCAATATTTTTTTCTGTCAGAATAAACTGTGTCTATCCATTTTCCAAAAAGTTTTATAAATGCGTATGAGCCTAAGGCTGAAGCTGCTAAAACAACAACTGTGTATTTGGCATATCCATTTTTAAAGAAGTAGAATATGGCCTCAGGTATATTTGAAAAATTAAAAATCCAAATAGCTAATCCGCATATTGTAAACGATGTGATTGTTGTGATAACAATCAGTTCTATGAAATTTTTTATTGATGGTGGCTTAAATAAAAATTTAATTACAGCCAAATTAAAAATAAAGGCTAAAATCCTTCCAGATGTTAAAAATACAAATCCTTGCCATACCAAGAGACAGTAAAATAACGATTCAACAGCCGAAGCCACTGCAATTTTTGTTTTTCTAATTGGACTTTTGGCCATAACTGATGTTATAAACAGTATAATAAAGTTCATTATAAAATTTGTTAAAAAACATAAATCTATGTATAAAGTCATGCTCACCACCTGATTATGATTATAAACAGGCATGGGTGAAAAATTTGCCGAATTTTATTGTATCTATATTTTTTTATAAGTCAAAAAAAGTAATTTTATATTATGTTCTAACAAATGATTTCAATTTATTTGAATCAATACTATTTGTGGCCGTTTATCTAAATAAAATAACCTTCATGCCGTAGAATTGCGGCACAAAGGTTATTAGGTGAGTTGAATAAAAATCAGTAAAATTGATTATATATTAAAAGCTGAGTTTTTTGATTACTTTTATTTGGGAAGGCTATTATGTTTTTTAAATTAAATATCCTAATCAAATAATCCCAGTCATAGCTATAAGAATAAGAACTATGAGAGCGGCAACAGAAGATACTGCATTTATAACAGTTATATATTTTACTCCCTGCTTAACATTCAGATTGAAAAATTGACAAGTTGTCCAAAAACCGCTGTCGTTAACATGGTCAACCATCATTGTTCCCGCGCCTATGGCTATACATGTAACAAGCGGTGAAACGGCCGTTGGACCCATTGCCGCCATTATAGCAGCCGCCGTCATTCCCGCAGTTGTCATAGAGCCAACGGCTGTCATCATAATAACGCCTATAAGCCAAGGTATAAAAACCGCCATAACTGTTCCGCTTGCCATCATTCCTCCAAGGGCGTCTTTAAGAAGCTCTATTTGTGGAGCCGCTTTTATTATTGAGCTAAAAGCTCCGCCCATACCTGTTATAAGAAGCGGAAGAAGTGAAGCCGCTACGCCTCTGGCAACCTATTTATTAAGCACTATGCTGTGAAATGGACAGTCGGCATCATGGTGTATCTCTCTATTTGCCCTAATGATGTTTTCTTTATATATGTATCCAATTATAACATTTGAAACAGCTCCAAGGCTTAAAGCTATAACCTTATCTGAGATTATTCCCGAAAAATTATAAAGAGCTGTTCCTTCGGCGGCCCAAAGCTGTATTATAGAACCTGCCGACATAAGCACTACGGGGATAAGTATTGGCAGAGAGCTATAAAAGCGTTTGGAAGGCCCTTTTCATGTACAAGAAGCTCATTAATATCATTTGATTTTGCTTCTTCTATTCCGTCCGACATATCAGCCCTTGGCGGGATATATTCATTAGTTGTCCATTTTTTTGTGATAATCCAAGTTATTATAAACGCTATAAAAGCTACTATTGTAGACCACATAATCATCATTCCAAGGTTAGCCCCAAGAAGAAGTGTAACCGCCAATATTCCGGGCGTTGGAGGAACCATAGCGTGAGTTAAATTAAGACCAAGCTGAGTATATGCCGTTACTGTTGACATTGACATTCTTTTTCTTTTGGCTATAACATTGGCTATGGGTGCCGTAAGTATCATTGATATATCGCTGAATACCGGTATTGATATTAAAAATCCAGTAAAGGCCGGGGCCAATTCAAGATTTTTTCCTTTAAGCAGCTTAATAAAGAAATTTGCTATGGATTTGGCAGCGCCGGTGTCCTGTATAGCCATGGCTATTGTTGAGCCAAGTATAATAGCCAAAGCTATATCCTGAAGTGTTGAACCAAAACCTGCATTTATTTGCTCAAGCGTACCGGTTATTCCCATATTAAGAGCTATTCAGGCAAAAAGCGCTACTACGAACAACGAAATTATCGGGTGAAGGTCAACCTTTATTATAAGAATAAGCAGCAGTAATATTGATATTGCTATTACCGCAAGAAACCCTATTAAACCCATATATAATCACTCCTCAAAACTTTTAAATTTTTCCTTTAATTTTACATATCCAAAAACCTAAGTACTCCCTTATGCTTGAAAGTTTTAATCTCTATTTCATCTTTTCGCTTCAAAAGCTCTAAATCAATTTCTTCGGGAGGGAGCTTTTTCCCTTCTATTCCAACAAGGTTAACGCTTTTTTTAAAAACGTCTATTTCTATTATGTCTCTATCTTTTAAATAAGCTATCGGTCCGCCTTCCGCCGCTTCGGGAAGGAGATAGCCAACGGAAGGCCCTCTTGTGGCTCCGGAAAATCTTCCGTCTGTAATAAGAGCGCAGCTGTTGTTCAGTTCATCTTTGTTGCATATAGCATCCGTGGCTTTAAGCATTTCAGGCATTCCGGCGGCTTTTTTACCAACGTATCTTACAACAACAACCTCTCCTGGCTTTATGTCGCCGCTATATATGGCTGTTTCCGCCGATTCCTCATTGTCAAACACGCGGGCAAGGCCTTCAAAATGGTACATATTTTTGTTAAGAGCACAGTGTTTAATAACTGCTCCTTCTGGAGCGAGATTTCCTTTCAGTATTGTAACTCCGCTGTCATTGTCCTCAGGATTATTAATATCCTTAATAATGTCGGAAGGCTTAAGTCCATAATTCCTAAGATATTCCTCGCTGCGTCTGAAATATCCTGTTTTCTCAAGGTAGTCCAGATTTTCGCCAACGGTACGCCCTGTAACGGTTGGTATATCAAGATGAAGCATATCCCTTAAATTGAGCATTATTCTTGGAATGCCTCCCGCATACCAGAAAAACTGGGTAGGCCATTTGCCTGATGTTAAAAGGCTTGTGAGCAGAGGCACGTCTTTGGAATAGGTTTCAAAATCCATAAGGCCTATGTTTATGTCAAGCTCTTTTGCTATGGCCGGAATATGAAGAACCGCGTTCGTCGAGCCGCCTATGGCGGCATGTACCTTTATGGCGTTCTCAAAGGCTTTTTTTGTCATTATATCTTTTGGCCTTATATCGTTCTTTACCATTTCCGACACCATTTCTCCGGCCGAGTAGGCGATATTCATTATCATTGAGCTGTTTGCCGGAATAACCGCGTTTGACGGTATTGACATGCCAAGAGCCTCGCTTAAGCACTGCATAGTGCTTGCCGTTCCCATATATTGACATGCCCCGCAGCTTGGACAGGCGTTTCTTTTGTAATACCACTCTTCGTCAGAGGACATCTTACCTTCAGAAACCCTTAAATTTGTTTCATAGCAAGTATCGGCTGTTATAAAAGCCGGCCCCGGAGCCATTGAACCGCCGCATATATGTATAGATGGAATATTCAATCTGGCAATAGCCATTAAATGTCCCGGAACAGCTTTATCGCAAGTTGACAGCGTAACTAACCCATCAAAGCCGGAGGCCTTGGCGTGTATCTCAACCATTCCGGCTATAACTTCTCTTGACACAAGGGAATAACTCATTCCGGAGTGCCCTGTGGCAACTCCGTCGCACATATCCGTAACTGTATACATAGCCGGAGTAGCTCCAGAGGCATAGACAGAATTTTTAACTTGTTCGGCAACATAGGAAAGATGTTTGCTGCCAGGGTGGCTGTCTCCGGCAGTGGAATCTATAAGTATTTGAGGCTTAAACAGGTCTTTTTCCCCTTTTCCCATACCAAGCCATAGAGGGTCAACCTCAGGACCCGCTTTTCTTACAGCTTGACTGTTAAGCATAATAACCATCTCCTTTTAAACTTTAGTTGAGAATTTAAAATATTAAAGTATTAATATATTAATATTTTAATAATATCTGCATAATTTTGTAAATGTCATTTATGCATAAATGTTTAAGAAGATATTTTATAGATTTTAACAAATGGAAAAATATAAATAAAATTCAAATTATAGTAAAAGTTAGCATAGTTAATTAAGTTGTCAAAAATAAAAAGGATAAAATAAAAGTTTAGGGATATTGTGAAAAAGCATACCAAATGAAAAATTAAGATTGATAAACATAATATTTCGGAAAATAAAAAAGGCGTAAAAACGCCTTAAGTGTGTCAATATCGCTTATATTTTATGTATCAGATAAATTTTGAAGGTTTTATTTATATCATTACAGTCTTAAAATAGCTAATAAATGTACATTTTCTAAAAATTCTAAAAAATATGAGAGTATAATAAACGCTCGCTTTAACATACTGTTAGAAAATGCAGCACTCCATTTTAAAAAGCAGATAACGGGAATCGAACCCGCCTATTCAGCTTGGGAAGCTGACGTTCTACCAATGAACTATATCTGCATATTTATATATTTTACCACATTTTATAAAAATTGCAATAAAAAACACAATTTATTTAGATTTTTTTGATTATACATAAAATGTGGCTTTATATATTGACAAAAATTTTCTTTAAATATAAAATTATTTATGGTTTAAATGTGTATTTATAAAAATTATATGGGAGTGACGCATTTATTATGAATGAATCAAACAAGCCTTATGACAATGATATTAATAATAAAATTGAGATTTTTAACTTGTTAAGCGACAAGAACAAGGCCGCTGTTATGCAATATGCAGTTATGCTTATTAGTAGCCAAAACCGCGAAACTCCAAAAGATGAAAAATAAGCCCCTATAAGCGGGGCTTATTTTTATGAATTACAACTGCATATAACGTCAAAAATCATATCTCCATTGTTTTCTTTAACAACAACTTTTTCACCATTTTTAAATTTTCCCTCAAGAAAACTTTCCGCAAACTTGTCTTCTACCTCGCTTTGCAGCGCCCTCCTTAAAGGTCTTGCGCCGTAGGCATGGTCGAAGCCTTTTTTAACTATATAATCAACTGCGGAATCATCAAATTTGAGTTCTATGGACATATTCTCAAGCACTCTTTTTGATATGTCAGAAGCCATAAGATAAACTATACTCTTTACATTTTCTTGGCTTAACGGGTGGAAAACTATTATATCGTCTATACGGTTTAAAAATTCCGGCCTGAAGGCTTTTTTAACCTCGTCCATAACGTTCTTTTTCATGTCGTTATATTGTTTTTCACTGTCATCGTTTTGTATAAAGCCAAGCTTTTTAGGCTCTACTATGTTTCTTGCGCCCAAATTAGAAGTCATAATTATGACGGTATTTTTGAAATCAACCATTCTTCCGTGAGAATCCGTTATATGTCCGTCATCAAGAACCTGAAGCAGAACGTTAAATACATCTGGTGATGCCTTTTCTATCTCGTCAAAAAGAACAACGGAATATGGCTTGCGCCTTACTTTCTCGCTAAGCTGTCCGCCTTCTTCATAGCCTACATAACCAGGGGCTGAGCCAATCATTTTAGACACACTGTAATTTTCCATATATTCAGACATATCTATTCTTATCATTGAATCCTCGTCTCCAAAAAGCACCTCAGCAAGGGCTTTTGAAAGCTCGGTTTTTCCAACGCCTGTTGGACCAAGAAAAAGGAACGAGCCTATCGGTCTTTTAGGGTCTTTAAGTCCAACTCTGCCGCGCCTTATGGCCTTTGATACGGCCGAAACGGCCTCATCTTGACCTATAACACGCTTATGAAGCAGTTTTTCCATGTTCAAAAGCCTCTCTTCTTCCTCCTGCTTAAGGCTTTTAACCGGTATTCCTGTCCAGCTTGCTATAACGTCGGCTATGTCATCAGGCGTAACTACTTTGTCCTGACGGTGACCGTCGGCTTTCCACTTCTTTTTGGACTCGTCAAGCTTTTGTCTTAAAGACTCCTGCTCTCTTTTAACAGCGGCGGCTTTTTCGTAGTCCTCTGTTTTAACGGCCTCCTCTTTCTCAATCTCAAGAGAATTTATTTTCTCCTCAAGCTCTTTTATATTTGCCGGCGTTCTGTAAGAATCAAGCCTTATTTTTGACGCTGCCTCGTCAACAAGGTCTATTGCCTTATCAGGCAAAAATCTGTCGTTTATATATCTTATGCTCATTTTTACAGCGGCTTTTATAGCCTCATCAGTTATTTTAACATTGTGGTGGGCCTCATACTTGTCTCTCAAACTAAGAAGCATTTTGATTGCTTCTTCCTCATTCGGCTCCTCAACCTTTACAGGCTGGAAACGTCTTTCAAGAGCGGCGTCCTTTTCTATATATTTTCTGTATTCTTCCATAGTTGTGGCACCAACAAGCTGTATTTCGCCCCTTGCCAGCGACGGTTTTAATATATTTGACGCGTCTATGGCACCCTCGGCGGCTCCGGCGCCTATTATTGTGTGTATTTCGTCAACAAAAAGTATTATGTTGCCGTCTTT
>CAJFUS010000033.1 GCA_904420235.1 Candidatus Neoanaerotignum tabaqchaliae | reverse complement strand
TTTTCAGGCTCCTCGCCTTTTTCAATCATGCCCGCTGGTATTTCAAGAACAAGCTTTTTAGCGGCATGCCTGTATTGACGCACAAAATATATGTTGCCGTCATCATCAATAGGAACCATAGCAACAGCAGAACCACGAACTATATTTTCCCTTGTAGCTACATTGCCGTTTGGCATCATAACCCTGTCTTTATAGACGTCCAGAACCTTTCCCTTATAAACAAGGGAGCTGTCAACAACCTCGTATGCCATTTTCTGCCTCCGTTTCTTTTTTCAAACATAATTTTACAAAGTCCTTAAAGTATCCAAAACAAAAGTCCGCCTTCTTAAAGCACAACACCATTTGTTCAGTTTTTAAAGTCATCTCATTATATGAAAAATTCATAAATTAAACATAAACCTTGCGCCTATATACGTTTTTACATTTTCTGTTTAGCTATATTAAATTTTTTCCAGCGTTTAAGCTGAACCAGTATTACAACCAATCATTTGCACATATATTTGTGCCATTAATGGCAGTGTTCCATTTTTAAATTGAGGCCAAAAGTCAACATTTACTATATAATCCAATATTTTAGTTTTAAAACTCCGCATTTTTAACGGTTCTTGGATATGGTATAACGTCCCTTATGTTAGATACGCCTGTTATATACATAACGGCTCTTTCAAAACCAAGGCCGTACCCCGAATGGCGGGCGCTTCCAAAACGTCTTAAGTTAAGATACCACCAGTAATTTTCCTTATTCATTCCGAGCTGCTCCATTCTTTGGGCCAGAACGTCGTATCTTTCTTCCCTTTGGCTTCCTCCTATAATTTCGCCTATGCCCGGCACAAGCAGGTCACAAGCGGCAACGGTTTTGCCGTCGTCGTTAAGGCGCATATAAAAGGCCTTTATGCCCTTTGGGTAATCCGTAACAAAAACCGGTTTTTTAAATATTTTCTCGGTTATATATCTTTCATGCTCCGTTTGAAGGTCAATCCCCCATTCAACGGGATACTCAAATTTTTCACCACTTTCCAAAAGCAGTTCAACGGCCTTTGTGTATGTTATTCTTTCAAAACTTGAAGCCTCTATGTTCTTCAATTTTTCTATCAGACCATTTGACACAAATTTATCAAGAAACTCCATCTCGTCTGGAGCGTTGTCCAATGTGAATTTTATTATGAATTTAAGCAGCGCTTCGGCATTGTCCATATTGTCCTCTAAATCAGCAAAAGCCATTTCAGGCTCAACCATCCAAAACTCTGCCGCATGACGCTGAGTATTTGAATTCTCCGCTCTAAAAGTTGGGCCAAATGTATAAACGTCCCTAAGAGCCAAGGCCATTGTTTCGGCGGAAAGCTGTCCGCTTACTGAAAGACTTACTTTTTTCCCAAAAAAGTCTTTGCTGTAATCAACCACGCCCTTTTCGTCAAGGGGAACATGATTTAAATCCATGCTTGTTACGGTAAACATTTCTCCGGCTCCTTCACAGTCGCTGGAAGTAAGTATCGGCGTGTGAACATATACAAATCCGTTAGACTGGAAAAATGTGTGAATAGCCTGGGCTATTACGCTTCTAACTCTAAACACCGCTGAAAAAGTATTTGTTCTTGGTCTAAGATAGGCCTCTGTACGAAGGAATTCAGTTGAGTGGCGTTTTTTTTGTATTGGAAAATCACCGCTTGAGGCTCCCTCAAGAGTTATTTTCTCGGCGTAAAGCTCAAATGGCTGTTTATTAAGGGGCGTAAGCCTAAGGATACCTTGTATTATAATAGCAGCCCCAACACACAAATCAGTCTCATCCATAAGATATGTCTTGTCATTATACACAATTTGTATATTTTTGAAGCACGAACCGTCGTTAAGCTCTATAAACCCAAAATTTTTAAGCCTTCTTGTGGTTCTTACCCAGCCGCCTATTGATATTTTCTTGTCACTGAACTCGTTTTTACTTTTAAAAATATCCCTCACTTTTGTAAGCCTCAACGTTATTTCCCCTTTTCAATTTAATAAAGCCGTAGTTTTCCTAAGAAAATACGGCCTTGTATTTTTTAAAGCTTTTTATTCAAGTTCGCCTATAAACTGGGCTATTCTGTCCATACCTTTTTTAATTTCCTCCATTGATATGGCATAGGAAAGCCTTATATAGTTCTTCATTCCAAAATCGGCGCATGGAACAACTGCCGTAAGCTTATCCTCAAGAAGACGGTCGGCAAAGTCGGCCGCGTCTTTAATTTCAGTTCCCTTATATTTTTTCCCGCAAACCTCAGAAATATCAACAAAAAGATAAAAGGCACCTTCCGGCTTAAGAGCTTTTATTAAAGGTATCTCCTCTTCACGCTCAAAAATATAGTCGCGTCTTTTCTCAAACTGAAGCCTCATACTCTCAACACTATCCTGCGGTCCTGTAAGGGCTTCAAGTACAGCCATTTGAGCCATTGAGTTGGGATTTGATGACATATGCGACTGTATTGTGCTTATACATTTGGCTATGTTTAAAGGACAAGCTACATAACCTATTCTCCAGCCTGTCATAGCATAGCTTTTTGATACACCGTTTATTGTTATTGTTCTGTCATAAATCTCTTTTCCAAGAGAGGCTATGCTTATGTGTTTTTTGTTTTTATTATATATAAGTTTCTCGTAGATCTCGTCTGCTATAACAATAATGTCATGCTCTACAGCAAATTTAGCTATGTCCTCAAGATTTTCCATGGAGGCTATCATTCCCGTTGGGTTTGAAGGGCTTGTTAAAACAATAGCCTTTGTTTTTTCAGTATATGCCGCCTCAAGCTCTTCTTTTGAAAGCATAAAATTATTTTCGGCTTTTGTATATACAATAACCGGCTTTCCGCCTACCATTTCAACCATGGCAGAATAGCTTACCCAGAAAGGCGCCGGTATTATAACCTCATCGCCGTCGTTAAGTATAGCCATAAAAGAGCTGGCAAGGGCTTGCTTGGCGCCATTGCAAACAACAACCTGCTCCGGAGTATAGATTATATTGTTATCATTTTTAAGCTTATCGCAAATGGCTTTTCTAAGCTCAACTATTCCTGAAGCCGCTGTATATTTTGTAAACCCATCGTTTATGGCTTTAATTCCGGCTTCCTTTATGTTTTCTGGAGTGTCAAAATCCGGTTCGCCAACTGTAAAAGCAACCACGTCTTTTCCGGCCGCCCTAAGCTCTTTGGCCTTTGCCCCAATGGCCAAAGTTGTTGACGGTTTAACACCAATTATTTTTCTTGACAATTCCATACCATTAATCACCTCAAAAATTTTTATAAATTTTTACCAAAAACATTTTATACCAATAAACTATCATTTGCAACCATTATTAAGCACAAAAAATCAAATTATGACGCAGCAAATATAAATGTTAAAACAAAAAGCCTGCATAAGCAGACTTTCCGTTTTAAATAATTATATTAAATTTATTAGTCTATAAGGTTTTTAGCTCTTCCGGCGGCTATATCCTCTTTATTTTTCTTGCGGCCTATTGTAAGGAACGGAATTACACAAATTACAATAGCCAAATATCCGCAGTATTTATATCCATAGGCCACAATGGCTGTAAGTCCAAACGTTGATATAGCCATGCACACAATTATACATATAATTGATATAAGTATACGCCTTGACATTATGTTGCTCATAATACCTGTTGAGTTTTTAAACAGAACATTCTCAAAACGAACAACTATACCAAATATACAGGAAACACCTGTTGATATAAGGCAGCAGAAAAGGCATATCTTATAGAAATAGAAAAGAAGCGGAATTCCAAGCTGCTCACAAACATAAAGTGTTGGAAGCTTTAATACATCCGGATTGTTAAGTCCATCTCTATATCCAACAAGCATCCAAACCGTAAGAGCAACACCAAAACCGTTCATAAGGAAACCCCAGAAAGAAGACTCGTTAATACTTTTTCTGGTTCTCAAGTGTTCACAGCAGGCAACCATAGCTGGTATAGCAACACACTGGAAACCACAGTAAACTATACTTTGCCATATAGGATAAAGCCAGCCTGACGGCGCATAGCCGCTGGCTATTGTAGCCCCAAGAACATCAAGCTTTGACACAAAGCCTATTATGTAAATTGTAAATCCTGATACTATAATTAATATTCCAAGTATTGTGGCAACACGCCTTACAAGGTCGGCACCAAATATTATAAGAAGCAAGAGTATAATTCCTACAATGATTGTAGCTATTGCCGTGCTCATTGGCACAACTTCCTGAATCATTCCTGAAGCCGACGATATAACGCCTCCAACAGCCGCAAGAACTATGCAGTAATAAAAAATCTCAAACAACACATAAAGCTTGTCATAAGGCTTAAACAGATGTTTCATTACATCTCCGTAAGACCTTGTGTCAAGAATCTGAGCCATAATCATGGCC
>CAJFUS010000032.1 GCA_904420235.1 Candidatus Neoanaerotignum tabaqchaliae | reverse complement strand
TCATTTCTACTCACACGCCTCATGCGAGGCGTGACCGCAAAATATACATCTTTTTACTTTCACACCCCAACATATAGGCGGACGTTTTATAAATATAACGTAAACAATGATTTTTATTATAATATAATTTGAAATTTACATGAAATTTGCTGCGAACATATTTAGAAATTTAGAAACACATAAGGTTCGCCATTATCACACTATTATAACTCCTTCTGGATTATACGTTTCTTTAGCTCCAATATGTTCAACTCTTTTTTCCCAATTATTGCCAAGATAATAAAATCTAAGGCTGTCTTGCCTTTCATCTATCAGTTTTATCAACCTATCTTTTAACTTTAAAAATGCAGAATAATCTAAATCCACCTCAAATACGGAATTCTGAACCCTTTGTCCATGATTCTGACATTCTTTTGCAACTTTTCTAAGTCGTGTCTTTCCTCCTTTATCTATTGTTGAAACATCATAACTAATCAAAACCATCAATTTCCATCACCTACTTTATCAAAAAACATGGATACTCTTCCAAATCTCCCCTTACATATTTTGCCAAAAGATTACTTTGAATGTATGGTATTAATCCGAAAGAAACCTTTTGTTTTAAATATGGGTGAAAATAATCTGTTCTTTTTTTCTCCTGCCATTTTGTAAGAACCTTTTTTCTTCCTGTTTCATTTAACCATACGGCTCCAGAAACATCTGTTTCAAAATCACTTTCATTAACAATTCTTAAATTAATAAGGGTCAATACAAACCTTTCAACAACAGAGCGGTATTCCTCAACTAAATCACAAGCAAGAGAAACTCTGCCGCTATGAAGTTTATGACAAAAGCCTATATAACTATCTAAGCCTACAGTTTCTAATGCAGATGCAAATTCATTTGTAGCTAAAGTATATACAAAAGAAAGCATAGCATTTACCGGGTCTAAAGGAGGCCTTTTGCTTCGATATTTAAACACAAACGGTACTTTTTCATTTGTAATCAAATAATTAAAAATAGAAAAGTAAGCGCTCGCGCAGTTTCCCTCTATTCCTATTACTTCTTCTATACTTTTAGTATCATAAATATCTGTGCACTTTTGTTTTAATAGTTCTAAAACAGACTGTATCTGTGTATTCTCTCTCAAGTCTGAATTATCATGAAGAGTTCTTTTAATAAGCTGTATTGTGTTGCTGAATTTTGATGCCATTGTATTTTGTGCAAGTAAAAGGCCTTTTTCACGGAAAATATCTATTTGCCTTACTCTCATAAAAACATTGCCTTTCGTTTCACCACATACCTTTGCCAAAAATTTACCTTGTGGTGACACAAAATTAATAGGTATGTGCTTTTCAACACATTTACCCATAAGCGCGGGAGAACAGCCCATATAATTAAAGCAAATAACATTTTCTACATTTTCAAAGGGAATCCGAAGTTTTATTTCATTATCAACCTTGCATACAATATTTTCACCGTCAAGATATAAATATGATTGTTCATTTGTAACATAAACAGTATTCAAAAGCCTTCTCATTATTCAATATCCCTCATTTCCTCAATTTGCCTTCTTATACTTTTTAAAGGCTTTTTTAATGGCATGCAAACATCTTTCATTGAGCAGCCTCCGCAATACTGTCCATGTTTTATAGTTGGAATTTTTCCATCTTTTAAATATTCCCGCATTTGAGATAGTATAGATTTAAGCTCTTTATTATATATTTCATAGTTTTCTCTAATTGGAAGCTCAACACGCTTTTTAACATCAGCATAATATAAAACGCATTTACAATCACAACAAAATACGGAATCCACACATATTTTCTGCGCAAACATCTGCATAGCATCTTCATAATGATAATCCTTATTTTTTGGCTTTGTAGGCTTATATTCTATAATAGATAAATTGTATTTTTTATCTTCTCCTGCTATATGCACACCATTTTCTGATAATGTAGCTTCTATGCAGTCTACAACTCCATAAATATTATATTCATCGTTATAAACAGGAACTGAAGAAAATACTTTTGCGCCTCTTTTGGTATATACATTTTTCATATGGACATTTTGATGCATCAAGTCGGCTTTTGTAACAAAATAATTTTCTGCCCATACATTTCCTATTTCTATAAGCCCCCATCTATGGGCACAATATAAGTAATGCTGTATAGAACGTATTGTAATTTCATTTGTTATTTGCAAATAAGCTCAACACCTTCTGGCATGTCTTTGTCTATTATAATTTCATAATCATCAAATTTTCTTGGAACATATATCCCATCTTTTTCTTTAACTGTAATTTTATCAAAAAGCACATGTGATGGGCAGTTTCCCAAAACGCTGTCATGTTTAAATATATAAAGCTTTCTTGTACACATTTTGCCTCTTGCAGCGCTATGGTCCTCTTCAAACATATTTATAATGGCGTTCCACAAAAGCTCCACATCTTCCTCGGTCATATCCGTAATTTTATTTGCCTGTGCTGCCGAAATGTATCCTTCCGCTCTATATAAAGCATAAGGAATAATGCTTTTTCTGCCCATTTCGGTTTCTCCTGTTGCTTTTCTGTCTTTTGTTGTTCTGGCTTGTCTTGTAATTGTTACATCCTGAATATTAATTGGAGATAAACTTCTTGCAAAATTAATTTGAACAGGCCCCCTTACAATACCACACGGGTCATCGCCTGTTGACATAACAGCGCCAAAAACTCGTACATCAAAATAATTTTTACACATATAGTCACGTGCCTTTTTAACATCATCTTCATTTTTCTTTTTTTGTTCTAAAGGCAAACCTTCTTCTATGTAAGCATCTGTAAATTTTTCATTAAGGGATTTGTCCGGCTTAATCAAAATATTATATCCCGCTTCTCCTTCTTTTGTTAATGAAACATAATTTCGTATTTTTCTTTTAATGCATACATCTGTTATAAATCCATATCCCGTTTCGGCATCCATACGGGGACTGTTGCCGGCATCAGGGTCACCGTTTGGATTACCGTTTTCAACATCAAAAAGCATTACAAAATCATATCTGTTATTAATCATAATTTATTCCTCCTCTGTATTGTTTTCTGTTTTTTTAGTAAAGAAGCTTTGGTACTGCTGATAATAACCAATCATAAATCTTCCTTGGTCAGTTAAAAGCAACATATCTGGAAATTCATTTTCAAGGTTGCCTATAATTTCCTCAATTAAAATATTGTAGTATGCGGCACTGTTTGATTTTTTTAAATGATTTTGAGCCAGTTTTAATATTTTAGGGAACACAATTGATGGCCTTGAGGCTGCCGCTGCAAAATATGAATCCTTAATAGTAGTGTTTAAATTATTTCCGGATGCGTCCTGCTGAAGCTTTTCAAGCACCGCAAAAAGTCGTCCGCATAAATAAGCTGGATTTTTATTTTCTTTATCCAAAGACATTTTTATTTCCTCCTTTTTATCAAAAATTCTTGATTTTCTGTTTATACACGCTTTTATAATACCTGCCCTATTGCTGTTAAAGGCAATTTTATCTGTTTTTACACATCTTATGGTCTCAAAAAGTAATGCCTGAGGATAGTTTGTACCATAAATGGCGGCTTCAAAAATTTTGGTCATAAGTTCAGGATTCACTTTTCCATTGCTGCTTTTAGGAGAAATCAATTCTCTTTTTATAACCCAAAATGGTATTGGCTTCATATTTTCTGAAATCTGCAAGTCAAGCTGATGCTGGGCTATATTAGATAAAATATCGGCCGCCTTTTTCTTATATATAAATTTTAATGATAAACGTGATGAGTTTGGTTTTAATCCTGCCATATAAAAATAAACATTCTCATCAATGCCTGTTATTGCGGAAACCCTTTGTGATGTAACCTTTCCTTCCTTTGCATCAAGCATCATTTTTGACAGCATATCATCTGTTTTTCTCGCATCCATGTCATCAAAATCATTAAACATAAGCATAGACATAATATCATCATCGACTTGCCTATTACTCATAGCCCAATGTATTACCGTAACATCATCAAATAAATCCTTGTTCTTTTTAGAACTAAGCAAATAATTTAGGGCCTTTGTATATTTCCTCATTATTTTTTCGGATATATTGCTATTGAATGACTGTTCATTCCCGTATGAATTTTCAGAATCATTATTAAATCCAATTAATACGGCTCCTGTTGCAAGTCCGCCAGGAACCCCTTTTATTTTATCGTGTACTCTGGAAATAGTTTCCTTTTCACCAGTTATGGCGCACTGTGAAATTACACCATTTTTATTTTCTTTTGATGATTTTTCATAATAATTAAGCCACTTTCTTAAAACCACATCATCTTTATGAAGAAGTTTATCTATTTCGCCCCTTAAACAGAAAGCAAAATTTGAGTTTAAATATTTCTTTCCTAAACTCAACAGATAAATATTTTCTGTTTCACATTCAGGATTCCAATTTTCAATAAAATTTCTGTAAGCATTTACAACAGGAGAATCTAAATCTTTCAAAAATTCCAAGCTTGTTTTCACAAAATCATCATGGGATTTTTTAGCCTTGTTTGTTCTATCTGATGTTGTAAATACACCTTTATCAAAATTTAGTCCAAACAAATATAATGCCCTGTATTCAATAATATTTGAACAAATACTTGTCTTTTCGCTTTTTTTCGGCATAATTTCAGTTCTATTTTTTTCACATTCAATTAAATTATCTATTTTGCCATCTTCCGTAAGGCAAACAATATAGTTGATATTTACTTCGGAATATTCATCAGCTACAACTTTTCCTTCTTGCGATAAAATATCATAATATTCCGAAAGCGCCTGTATCAGCACTTTAATCCCTCCCTGTATTTTTCCACATCAATAACACCATTTACCATATGTGGTCTATAATATACAGTATCTGCTTTATCTGAAAATTTCGGATTTTCCCAATCACCGTTTATAGGTATTCCTCCATCTTTAAACATAACCTTATAGCTCATAAATCCTAAATCCACATCTCCAAGAGAGTTTATCTCAGGTGAAATATCATTCAAATTAAAATCATCAACAATATATATTTTTTTAACAGGGAACTCACTGCAACCAAGGCAAGGGCTTCGGAAAAACTGTCCCTTCTCCAGCCGTCTTTTTATAATGTTATAATGCTTATTTTCTGAATCTTCTTCATCTTCATTTTTTAAACCTGTAAGCTCAAAATGGAATAAAATGCCATATTTTACATTTTTTAATATCATTGCCGCTCTTTGGCTTCGTGATTGTGACGTGTAAATAGAAATATCCGTGTCTTTACCCTTCATCTTACTTTTTACGGCAGAGTAAAGCACTTTATCTTTTACTTCATTTCTTCGCACATTCATAAATTCAATAGGATTATAAACAATAATTTTGTCTATTACATATTTTATTGCAGGTTTCCAATAAATACTTTTAAGTATTCCTTCAACTGCTCCTGGCGGCGGAACATCATAACTTACTCTTTCAACTTTCATTTCGGGTCTTGTAAAACAGGCGTAATCGCCTTCTATAATAATTTTAAAACCATACATTAAAATAACACCTCTTTAAAACTATAAAAAATAATCCTGTGCTTCAAACATAACACCCATGTCTTTATCATAATAATCATTATTCGTAAGGCACCATATTCCACTGCCAAAATCGGAAACTACATTTTGCTGCCTTAAAATTTCAAACTCAAAAGGATATATTGAAAAAGTATACTTTTGAAGTTTTCTTATATTACCATACCCATTTTTAATTATGTCTTCCACAAGGGCATGGCTTATATCATCACATACAGCAACAACTGATATACTGTCACTTTCAATTAAACTAAAATCTTTTGAGTACTCCTCAAAAGGAATTGAGCGTATATCCTGTGTGTACTGATACATAGCATTTTTTGTAATTTTTTCATTTTCCACATCAAATACCTTATTATAATAATAGTCAATGCATTCTCTTGAGGATATGTTCTTATATTTTTCAAAAATTCCCCTTGTAATTTCAGTACCTATATCTTTTTTGGGCTTTCCTTTTTCTTCTTCAAATTCAAAAACAAAAACATCTGCTGTTTTCCTCTTTCCCTCCCTGTTGCATCTTCCTCCTGATTGTAAAATATGCTCCAATCCTGACATTTCACGAAAAACAGTATAAAAATCCATATCAACACCAGCCTCAATTAACGATGTTGATATAACAACAATTTTTCTGTCGTCTGGTATCAAATTAATATCATCAAATTCTTGTTCCAGTTTTAAAATTTCTTCTTTTATATCATTTATAACACGGCTTCTGTCAAAAGCAGTCATATATGTAGAAAGATGATACTTTTTCCCTTGGCACATTTGATATATTTCTCTTGCCGTTTTTCTTTTATTAACAATAATTAAACTTGTTGGAAAATTTCCTGCCCTTTCAACTAAATTTTCTTTTGTTATTTCATTAATGTTATGGTAATTGCATTTTTGGAAATAGCTAAAAAGGCTATAATCAGTAATAAGATTTTTAACCGAAACAGAAGGCATAACGTATTTACCTATTAATTTTTCAAAATCCGGCATTGTAGCAGTTAAAAAAACCGCTTTGCTATTTAAATATTTTGTTATAAATGAAATTCCCTCAAGACAAGGCTGCAAATACTTTAAGGGCATTGTATGAACCTCATCAAAAACTAATATGCTGTCAGCCATATTATGCATCTTTCTAAGTTTGCTTCGTTTGTTGGAATATATGGACTCAAAAAACTGCACAGCCGTTGTAATAATAATCTGGGCATTCCAGTTTTCAGTTGCATGTTTTACAATTAATTTATAGTCCTCATCTTTTTGCATATCATCTTCAATTGTAAATGTTGATTGATGACGCAAAATATTTGCATAGCAACCAAAAATATTTTCAAATATATCTGCTGTTTGATCTATAATGCTGTTATAT
Organism: Candidatus Neoanaerotignum tabaqchaliae; assembly: GCA_904420235.1. Lineage (GTDB taxonomy): Bacteria > Bacillota > Clostridia > Lachnospirales > Anaerotignaceae > Neoanaerotignum_A > Neoanaerotignum_A tabaqchaliae. Next base: position 1,196 of record CAJFUS010000032.1, on the reverse strand, counting down.
GGAATGACATATATAATTCTTTTCTTGTTTTCATTAATCGCTTTTTCTAAAGCAAATTTCATGCTGCAAAGTGTTTTGCCGCTTCCCGTTGGCATATTTAATATAAATACGTCTGAATTTTTATAAACATTTGAAAATACCTGTTTTTGAATACTTGCACGACATTTTTGCAATTGAGTTTTACAAACAAATGAATTTAAAACAGAATTTATATTTTTTAAACACATCTCAAAATCAGAATCAAGTTGTTTTTCATTTATTCCACTACAAAATTGAGCTGTATCAACAGAATCCGCATCAACTAAACATGAATAGCAATATCTTGTAAAAAAAGCAAATTTATCAATTAATATATCCTTACTTATACAGTCCTTAGCTATTAAATTGGCAAACTTATTACTATCAATTGGTGGAATATCTAATTCCATTTCATACTCATAGTAATTTTCAAACGGTCTTTTAATACGGCCCATAAGTGTTGACATATCCTGTGAGTCACTATAAAATCCACCGTTTGGTATTCCTGTGTGATGTCCTGCTATGCAATACATCATAATAAGTGCAAGAGCATTTTTGTATTTTTTCCCGGCCTCAATAGCGCCACATGTTGAATGTTCAACTTTTATATTTTTTCCGTTAATTCTTTCTTGAAATGAAAATTGATATTTGCCTATATCATGAAGCAAACCCATTGAATACATAACTTTTTTTAATTCATAAATAGAATATTTTTCACATAATGATGCCGTATTCTCGCTATGTTCCTTAACCGTCTGCACTTCATCATTTCTGTCATTAATATGCGCTTTATACATTATAAACGCCTTCTTTCACATCACCAATTAACAAATTCACTTTAAATATAACAAAATACGAAACTAAATTCAACACTTTGTAGAAAATAATAAATATATTCCCCATTATTTTCATTATAAAATATATTTTAAATCAAAAATCAATCACAGGCTATTGTTAAAATATATAATTAATGCTGTCAACAGTTTATATTTATATCGAAATATAATAATAAAATAGAATTTAAAAAACATATATACGCAATTCAAAATCTACTTATTAAAAATATACGACCTTAGCAATTATTCCTTTAACTTCAAAATTAGTATCAATAATGCTTCTTGCCAAATTTTAAAGTTCTTTTTCGCTTTCTCATCGGTCAATGATACCATCTTAATATA
>CAJFUS010000031.1 GCA_904420235.1 Candidatus Neoanaerotignum tabaqchaliae | reverse complement strand
TTTTATAACCGGAACCGCCCCAAAGCGGACTTAATCATACTCAACTTTCTCAAGTATAAGCCCTTTGGCCGGAAGTGTAATTCCGGCGTTTTCTCTTTTGCGGCTCTCAAAAACGCCGTCAATGGCGCTGGGGTCAAACTCCCCGCTGCCGCTTTGAAGTATCGTTCCGGCCATTATTCTGGCCATGTTATATAAAAACCCGTCGCCTCGGAACACAATTCTTATTTCATTTCCAATCTTCTCAACGTCCGCGGCGTAAATTGTTCTTACGGTGGATTTTTTCGTTCGGTGATTGGAGCAGAAAGCCATAAAATCATGCTTTCCAACAAGTTTTCCGGCGGCCTCCCTCATGGCAGCTACATCAAGGGCCTTGGGATAGCTGTAAACAAATCTGTTCTCAAAAACATTGGGAACGATGTCGTTCCATATTCTGTAAACGTACGTTTTGCTTTTTGCGTTAAACCTGCTGTGGAACCTGTCGTCAACGGCCTCGGCCTTTATAAGGGCTATGTCCTTGGGCAGATATGTGTTTATATAGCTTTTCACATACTCCGCCTCAAAATCCGCCTTTGTGTGGAAATTGGCAACCTGACCCAAGGCGTGAACTCCGGCGTCTGTCCTTCCGCTTCCTATAACCTCCGTTTCCTCTCCGGTCATTTCAGAAACAATCCTTTCCAAACGCCCCTGTATGGTGTTTTTCACATCCTTCAGCCTTTGCCAGCCGTTATAGTCCGTTCCGTCATACTGCAATATAATTTTGTAGTTTCCCATATCACTTAATCTCTTTAATAATTCCTTTGTAGTAGGCGTCCAACAGCTCCATAAGCTCGTTTATGCTGTCTTGAAGCTCCTTTCCAACGTCGGTGTCCATTATCCTTATCCTGTCGTGGGAATATTGAAGGGCCACCGTTGAAGAGTGTATATCCCTTTCCTCCGCAATGGCCTTTTCAAGGGACTCGAAAGGCTCGTGGGAAACAAGCACAAGGCCGTGGGAGTTGTATATAAGGGTATATCCCGCTATTCCTGTTTCCTTCTGATAGGCTTTGGCAAAGCCGCCGTCTATAACAAACAGCTTTCCTCCGGCCTTTATGGGGCTTTCCCCCTTGGATACCTTTACGGGAACATGGCCGTTTATTATGTGAGAGCTTTCCGGGTCCATTCCGAAATTCTCAAGTATCATTTTGCAAATGTCCTCTTCGTCCCGATATTTGTAATAAGGGCACCTTTCCTCATGATGAGTTTCCTTGTCGTCAATAAAATATCTCTCAAATGTGGCCATTTTCTTTTTGCCGAAAAGCGGCGAGTTTTCCCCGCACCAAAGATACCATATATAGTCTATGCACTCCCGCTTTCTTTCGCTGTGGGGCTTGTTGAAATAGCCCTCCCTCACCATTCTGTCAACGGCGTCAAAAAACTCCATTCCGCTTAAATATTCCCCGTCAACAAGAACCTTTTTAAGGGTGCCGTCGTCGTTCATGGGCACACAGCCGTGGAACATAAGGTTTGTGTTGAATTTTTTATAAAGACTTCCGTTGCTGTAAAGCATTCTTATGTGCTTTTGGAGCTTTTCGCTGTTCACAAAAGAGGATTTTATGCGGTTCATAACAAACTCCTCTTCCTCCGAGAACTTATAAGGGTCGTTTATGTCAAGGGTAGGGAAATTTTTGTCGTTAAGCTCATATTCCCGTCCCTCAACCATAACCGTGCCTCTTTCAAGGTCTATGGTCTCCAAAAGCTGACGGTGGTCCATTTTATACTCCGGATGACGCCTTATAATCTGTCCTTCCGCCTTAAACTGCATTATGGATATAGCCTTGTGTATTTTGGCTATAAGCATGGCGTCCTTGTCACTTACGGTGCTTTCCTCCGAAATTTTCGGCATAAACTTCTCGCATGGGTCGTCGGCGTATTTCTCGGCGGCGAATGTAACAAGAGGTATAAGATTTATTCCATAGTCCTCGTCTATGGTATCCAAATTGGCATATCTGGCGCAAATTCTAACAACGTTGCATATAAGGGCCTGACATCCGGCGGCGGCTCCCATCCACGATAAATCGTGGTTTCCCCACTGTATGTCAACGGAATGATACTTTTCCAGCCTGTCCATTATGTCGGCGGCCTTGGGACCTCTGTCATATATGTCGCCAATTACATGAAGCTGGTCTATGGCAAGGCGCTGTATAAGATTTGATATGGATATTATAAACCTGTCGGCCTGGTCAAGGGCTATTATGGTTTCTATAATCTCGCTGTAATACATATGCTTGTCCTCGCCGGTGCCGTCCTCGTGGATAAGCTCCTCCAGTATGTACGAGAACTCCGTAGGCAAAGCCTTCCTAACCTTAGAGCGGGTATATTTAGAGCTTATAACCTTGCATATTTTTATAAGCCTGTGAAGGGTTATTCTGTACCAGTCCTTTATGTCCTCGTCGGTTTCCTTCATCATCTCAATTTTCTGCTCCGGATAATAAATAAGGGTAGCCAAACTTTTTTTCTCGCTTTCCCTAAGGGTGGAACCGAATATGGCCGTTATCTGGTTTTTAATAACTCCCGAGGCGTTTTTAAGCACATGGTTAAAGGCGTCATACTCCCCATGTATGTCGCTTAAAAAGTGCTCTGTGCCCTTTGGCAGGTTAAGTATCGCCTGAAGGTTTATTATCTCGGTGCTGGCGCTGTTTATGTTTGGATATTTTTTTGATAAAAGCCTTAAATATTTATAATCCTTTTCTTTATACTCGGTAATTCCAACTGACATTTAATCACCTCTGAAAATTTATAGAATATCGCTTTCGCCGTTATACTTATCAACCATGGCTTTTCGGTTAAGGTATAGAATTGAGGCTACGCAAACCACATAGGTCTCGCCAAAAATCATTATTGTCCTAACAAAAACCTCTCCCGCCGCCAGATAGGTAAGAAAACCCAGAATAAGCGACACAAAATTATCTATCATTACGCTTAATATGTTTAAAAACAATACATATACGGCCATTTTCAAAAAGGAACCTTTAATAAGGGCCTTGCTTCTTGCCAAAGACTCTATAACGCCGGAGTTATTATAAATTATTTCGTATGTGAAAAAATAGAACCATACGGTAAAAATAAGCCCTGGTATAACAAAAAACATAGAGCCCACAAGGCATAAAACCAAATTTATTATAGCGGCGGCTATAAAAACAGTGCCTTTTGACACCGAGTTTAGTATTGATTTTTTGGCGCTTACGGCCTCGTTTTTTAAATAATCCCCTGTGGCGTCGGCAACGGCCATTGTAACAAGCGGCAGAAAAAGAGCCTGCATAACAAGCATCACCACATAGGCTATAAGTATGTTTTTAATTTGTCCGGAGTTTACAAGATTATTAAAAAGCTCCTCGTTATACAAAATAGACATAACATCCCCGCTGCTTATGGAGTTTACTATAATCCTGCCGGCAAAAGCCAGTATAATGCTTACGGGAATTCCTATAATAAGTGTTATGGTAAAAAACACTCTGTAATTTTTCTTAAATATGTCAAAACCCATTGCAAGCATCTCAAACAGGCCCAATTCTCTGCTGTTTATATCGTTCATCACTTCAACTCCCAAATTAAATATTATTAACTGATTTAAAAAAATCTGTTTTCATAATGTCCGGCTTTTCGCCGCCTAAAACCGACGTCCCAGCCAAACGGTTCCGGCTGAAAGCACCTTGTATTTTTCTAAACTTCCAAATTCCGCGCAAGCCATGAACCACTCATAATCCCTACGCCTTGCCGCTCATAAAATCATATTTGATGATTTTATGCATAAGTCCTTCGATTTTTACATTCGCTGTCGGCTCTGCCGATACGCTCATAATGGCGGCGCTTTACCGCCCCAAATCATCTTCGATGATTTTATGCATAAGTCCTTCGTTTTTTATATTCGCTGTCGGC
>CAJFUS010000030.1 GCA_904420235.1 Candidatus Neoanaerotignum tabaqchaliae | reverse complement strand
CTTGTTGGAACTAAAGATGATGTTAAAATTAAAAAAACAGCTAATACGGCCATAACAATGTTTTTGTGCGGGGCAGTGTTCATAACGCTTATGGGAATGAGCGCTTCTCCTCTTATACTTAAGATTATGTATACACCATATGAAGCCTATGACATGGCCGTTGAATATTTAAGAATAATATTTGCCGGAATGATTTTTACTTTGGGATATAATCTTGTGTGCGCAATACAAAGAGGCTTTGGGGATTCAAAAAGCTCTATGTATTTTGTTTTAGCGGCGGCTATTACAAATATAGTGCTTGATTATATTTTTATAAGTAAGTTTAACATGGGGGTTAATGGAGCAGCTTTAGCCACGGTTATAAGCCAGGCTCTGTCATTTGTGTTAAGTGTAATTTATTTTAGAAGTAAAAAGCATATAGTTGATTTTAACCCTAAAGATTTTTGTTTTGATGGAGCCATAGCCTCTGACATAATAAAAATAGGGCTTCCAAGCGCTTTTCAGCAGGCTGCTATAAATATAGCCTGCATAGCTTTAAATGGAATAGTGAACAGCTTTGGAATATTTGCCAGCGCCGCATACGGTATCTGCTCAAAACTTGACAGTTTTGCAGTTCTTCCATGCAGCGCAGTTAATGACGCTGTTGCCGCTATAACGAGCCAAAACTTAGGTGTTGACCAGAAAGAAAGAGCTGTCAATTCAATAAGCGCCGGCAGAAGACTTATAATTCCTTTTAATCTCATGCTTATGGGTGTGATGTTCTTTTTTGGCGAAAAATTTGCTTCAATATTTAACAGCGACCCAGTCGTTATAAGCATGGCTCATAATTATATACGAATATCCTGCTTTATGTATTTTTTCTATGCTGTTTATTATCCTTTAATGGGTTTTGTAAAAGGCACTGGAAACGCTATGTTTACACTTAAAAATACGGTTATGGCGCAATTTGTTATTAGAATACCTGTTGCTTATATATGTTCAAAGGTGCTTGGTTTTGGATTTTATGGTGTGGCTATAGCTTGGATAGTGGCTCCTATATATTCAAATACTATATATACCATATACCTAAAAAGTGGAAAATGGTATGAACGGCTGAAAAATAATCAAAAAATGGGGCATTCAATTTAGTTAATATTTGTATAACTTATTCGTTGACTAAAGGTGAAAATGGCTATAAAATAAAATTGATTGTTAATATATAACAAATTAATAATTGTTGTTTTAAGAAGGGAGTAATTTTAATGTTGAAATTTACAAGCACAGAAAAAGCTCCAGCTGCCATAGGACCATACTCACAGGCCGTTGCTGTTAATGGATTCCTTTTTACATCTGGACAGGTAGCTCTTATGCCAGGAACAGGTGAGATTGACGGCACAACAGTTCAGCAGCAGGCTGAAAGGGTTTGCCAGAATCTTAAGGCTATTCTTGAGGAAAACGGACTTACATTTGAAGATGTTGTTAAAACAACATGTTTCCTTGCTGATATGAATGATTTTGCTGCCTTTAACGAGGTTTATGGAAAATATTTTGTTAATAAACCAGCTCGTTCATGTGTAGCCGTAAAAACACTTCCTAAAAACCTTCTTTGTGAGGTTGAAGTTATAGCCGCTCTTAAATAATAAATTTTAGTGAAACGCTGGATTAATAATCCAGCGTTTTTAGATTATATAAAAACAAACAAAAAATAACCCGCCTTTTTGGCGGGCTTGATTTTTATTTTTTTGATATATTTCTTATGTGCATATAAACCGTATTTTTTGAAATTCCCATCATGTCGGCTATTTTAACAACAGAATCCTTGAAATTAAATATTCCCTTATCGTTAAGTATGGCTATAATCTCTTTATTTTTGTTTGATGTTGTTATATTCCTATCATTGTATACAATGTCTGAGGCTTCTTTAAGTGAAATTTTTAAAAGTTCATCAACATCATCAACAAAGCTTTCTGCAAAGGCGCTGCTCTTTGACTCTGAGCCGTTTATATCGAACTTTTCAAGTATATCTGAAAGAGGAGTGTTAAGATAAAAGTTAATACACAAAAGTCCAATTATATATCCCTTTTCACCCATAATTGCTATTGAACAGCTTTTAAGAGGAACCCCATCCATTGTTTTGTTAAAATATGACATGTGCTTTTTTGAGTCGCTTTCGCTTAAATTTTTAACCATTGAAAGCCCCAAGTCTGTAATGGGCGACCCCTCTTTTCTTCCGGTATGGTGTCCGTTTATTATTTTTATTACGGAATGCTCAAGATTGCCGAGAGTATGGATAACTATCTCACAGCCGTCACCCAGATAATCGGCAAGCCCTTCAGCTAATATTTTGTACGAGTTCAGTATTGCGTAATCAGTTTTTGAAAGAGATACCGGCTTTTGTTTCATAATATCAACCTCCTAAGCAATTTATATTTATCTAAGAAATTTTATTTTATTCAATGGTTATATTTTTAGTATATACCAAAATTCATAAATAGCAATACATTTTGAATAAAATATTGACAATTTTGGTATTTTGAACAATAATTGTATTAATTTTTTAATTGAAAACCTTCTAATTATGATATTATTCATAATGTTGCTATAAAAAAACTGATATATTTTAATATTTTATTTTTTATTATTTTAATTAGGTTTTGAAATGTGAAAAATGTAATGGTATAATAAATATGACTACAAAATAATAATTTAAATTGGGGAGAGGAATAAAGGTGTCTAAGAAGGTATCGGAGTTTGACAGGTATGAAAGAATGAGAAAGCTTGAGAAAGAGGCTGAAGCCGAAAAGCGCAAATCTGGTTTTGAAGGAAAGAAAAAATCAGGCCGTCCTAAAGTTGGTATTAACGGTGGATTAAAGCACAGAATGCGTGATTTTGACGATTATGAGGACGAGTATATTTAATGCTGTAAAACAGTGCTGGGCATGGATATTTTAATATTCATAGCCCTTATTTTTTTATAAAATTTTTTATGTGTTCCCGTTTTTGGCATATTATGACACAGCTTTAATTTATAATATACGGCATAGTAACATTTTATTGACCTTCAGTATATTTAAGGTGGTATGCTTATGATGAGAACAGTGCATAATGTGCAGATAAAAACAAATGAAAGTAAAAAGAAGATTAAAAATGAGCGGGCTTTTAGTATACATAATAATAAACTTGGAAAATTTGTCTATATTTCTTTTTTTTGTGTTATGGCCACACTTTTTGGAAGGCTGGATTTTCTTGGTTCAATGAGCCCGTCATCGGCAGCACTTGCCGGAACACTTGCTTGGAGAGGTCCTGTGTTTTATCCAGTTTGTCTTTTCTCTTTTGTGGGATATTTATCGAATGGATTTGAAAATGGAGTTAGGAAATACATAATATCAACGGCTCTTATGGCGGTTTTTGGGTTTATTTTGGAAAAACGTCTTAAGGAATGGGATAATTTTAAAAGGGCGCTGTTTCCAACAATATGTGTGTTTATAGGCTCGGCTTCAGATATAATTTTTAATGAAATAAGTGTATACAATGTTTTCAAACCTTTTGCGGAAGCTGTTATAACAATGGCTTTAGCCATGCTTTTTGATAAAGGCACAGGCTTTATTGAGCTTTTGGCAAAGAGTCCAAATCTTAAGTCAGCTTGGGAGAAAAGCGGCTGTCAAACATCATCCTTGGCGGTTATGCTTGTTCTTATAACTGCGTCTGTTTCTGGCATAACTGTTTTTGGTATTGAGGCCAAGACAGTGATAAGCGTTTTTCTAATATTGTCTGCGGGATATTGTTTTGGAATGCTGGCTGTTGCCATAGGAAGTATGCTTGGATTTGTACTTTTAATATGCGGCTCTGCTGACAGCACATTTTTTTGTATGCTGTCAACATCGGGACTTATGTGTGGTATTTTCGGTAAAAATGGAAAGTCATCATGCCTTGGAGCTTTTGCCGCAGGCTGCGCCGTTCCGGCCTTTTATATGGGCGTAAGCTCCGGAATAATGACGGCGGTCTCGGCGGTTTTAGGAGCCGCAGTGTTTATGGCTTTGCCGGATAAATTTTATAGCGGTGTAAGCGATTTCGCAAAAAGTGATGATAAAGGAGCAGCCGTTTATATACAAAGCTCACGGGAGGCGGCAAAAGCCCAAAGCTACAGCCTAGGAACGGCGTTTAGAGCTCTTGCAGAAGCCTTTGAGCCGGATACGCCGCAGTTCTCCGACAGTGGTAAAAAGAGAGCAGAAAAAATAATTGACGATTCTGCTGAAAAGGTTTGCGGAAAATGCACAATGTCATCTTATTGCTGGGGCGGAAAAAATTGCGAAACAATGAGCGCTTTTTATTCCATTATAGGTGCATTTGATAAAAGGGGTTTTGCGTTGGAAGAAGATATTCCCGAAAGCTTCAGACTTTACTGTGTAAAGCCAAAAAAACTTGTTGAGTCCGTTAATTCCTGCTGCACCGTTATAAACAGCGGAACCGCATGGAAAGAAAGGTTTATAAAAAGCAGAGGTGTTATAAGCGAGCAGCTTTACTCAATAGCTGGAATAATAGAAGGAATATGGAAAAGTGTGTCATTTGACCCTGTGGGCGACCATGAAACGGCATCGAAAATAAAGGGCGCTCTTTTAAAAAACGATGTTGATGTGAAAGATGTTCTGGCTTTTAGAGATACATCGGGAAGGCTTATGGTAACGGTTAAAAGAAAAAAGTGCTCCGTTGGGAACAACGACTGCTCGGGAGTTGTTTTGCCTGTTTTAAACTCCGTTTGCGATGAGTATCTTATTAAAAGCCAAATAAACTGCAAGGGAGATAATGAGGGACTGTGCAGTATAACATTTAGGCAAACCGACAGGTTTGGGTATAAATTTGGCGTTTCATCAATGAAACGGGAGGGAAGCGGAGTATCGGGCGACAGCTTTTTGGTTGAGGAAAACTCAAAGGGTGTGCTTACGGTAGCAGTAAGCGACGGAATGGGCTCGGGCGAAGAGGCTCAAAAGGAAAGCTCAAAAGCCATAAGACTTTTGAAAAAATTCTCGGACGCTGGATTTGATGCCGGTGTTTCATCAAACATACTTAACACAGTGCTTTTAGGAAACGGCGACGGAGAGTTTTTTACCACTCTTGACGTGTGCTGCGTCAATATGTATACGGGCCATGGCAAGCTTATAAAAAACGGCGGCTCAACGGCCTTTATAATAAGAGGCTCCAGAGTTACGCCTATCCGCTCAACATCGCTTCCCATAGGGATACTTGGAAATGTTGAGGCGGACATTACCGAGTTTTCTCTTGAGGACGGGGACATGCTTGCAATGATAACCGACGGTGTTGCGGACGCGGCCACAGAAGGCGATGAAAGCTTTGTTGAAGGAATAGCCAAAAAGAACAGGCGCAGTGACCCACAGGCTTTTTCAAAAGCGATTATAGACGAGGCCGTTAAACTTCAAAAGGGTTTATGTAAAGATGACATGCTTTGCGTATGTGTTAAAATATTTGAAAAAACATAATTCCTGATGTATGATAAGCATATATTTTATGTTTATTGTTGGAGGATTTAATGTTTAAAAAGGCTTTGGATACTGTTGAGAAGTTTAATATGCTCCATTACGGCGATAAAGTTGTAACCGGTGTTTCGGGAGGAGCCGACTCTACGGCGCTTTTGTTTTTTCTGTGCTCTTTAAAAGAAAAACTTGCCATTGAGGTTTACGCCGTTCATGTTCACCACGGCATACGTGGAGAAGAGGCCGACAGGGACATGAATTTTGTTAAGGAACTTTGCGCAAGGCTTAATGTTCCGTGCCGTATAGCCATGAGAGATGTTGTGGCAATGTCTAAAAGGGACAGGCTTTCGGAGGAGGAAGCAGGAAGGATAGCCCGGTATGAGGAGTTTGAGAACGAGGCCAAAATACGCGGCGCTTCGGCAATAGCCGTTGCCCATAATCTTAATGACCAAGCCGAAACGGTTATAATGCGTCTTTGCCGTGGAGCGGGAATTACCGGCCTTGCCGGCATAAGACCTGTTAGGGGCAAAATAATAAGGCCACTTTTATATTGCTCAAGGACCGAGATAGAAGAATATTTAAGGAGCAATAATCAAAACTTTATAACCGACAGCACAAATTTTGAAACGGAATATGCAAGAAACAGGGTGCGTCTTAGCGTTATGCCGTATCTTGAAAAGGAAATTAACAGCGGAGCTGTTTATAACATAGCTAAAAGCGCCAACATGCTTTATGAGGAAGATGAGTTTATTGAGTATATGGCAAAAAGCGAACTGGATAAAGCTGTTATTGAGAAACGGTCAAATGAGATTGTTTTAAACTCCAAAATTTTGGCTTCGCTCCATTATGTGCTTTTAAGACGGGTTATAAGGCTTGCTTTAAGGCATATAAAGAAAGACATAAAAGACATAACCCTTACACATATAAATTCCATATGTCAAATAATAAAAAACGGCGGACACAGTGATATAAACGGCGGCATAAAGGCTGACGAAAGTTGTGGTGTTTTAAAAATTTACATGGGAAATAACGAAAAAAAAGGCAGATATTTTTATAATCTTTTGTATGATGAACCGGTGTTTTTAAAAGAAGCCGAAGTTTTTATTGAAATTTCCCAAAATGCAACAAAAAACGACAAAACACGCAAATACCTATATACTAAAGTTTTTAATTGTGATAAAATAAGCGGAAATATAACCGTTAGAAACAGAAAAAACGGCGATAGAATACGCACAGACAAAGCGGGAAACAAAACAGCCAAGCTTAAAGATATTTTTATAGACAAAAAAATACCGTCTTTTGAAAGGGAAAAAATACCTGTTATAGAATGTCAAAGCGGCATAATATCTGTTTTGGGCGTGCGGGACAGCGCTTTTTTTCTGCCTGACGAGAACACCGAAAACTATTTGTATATTCGTGTTTGGAGGAAGGAAAATGATTGAAAAAATAAGCACGCTTATTACTAAAGAAGAGATTGATGCCAAAATTAAAGAGATAGCGAAACAAATTGAGCGGGATTATGAAGGCAAAGACATACATTTTATATGTGTCCTTAAAGGCGGGGTTATGTTTATGGTTGACCTTGCGAGAGCCATTAACAAAAATGTTTATCTCCATTTTATGGATGTGTCAAGCTATGGCGATTCAACAGAAAGCAGCGGAAACATAAAAATTCTTATGGACCTTGACGAGTCTATAAAAGATAAAAACGTTATAATTGTTGAGGACATAATAGATTCTGGACGCACTTTAAGCGTGCTTAAAAAGATATTGCTTTCAAGAGGCCCTGAGAGCCTTAAAATATGCACACTGCTTGATAAGCCGGACAGGCGTGTTGCCGAGGTTGATATTGACTATACAGGCTTTAAAATACCAGATGAGTTTGTTGTTGGCTGTGGTCTTGACTATGCTCAAAAGTACCGAAATCTTGATTACATAGGAATAATATCTTTTGAGGAAGAATAAAACTTTAAAATAAAAGATAAAATAAAATTACCGCTGAAACTGCGTTTTCCGGCGGTATTTTATTTTTTAAAGAGGTCCAATTTAAGTTGTATTTACAAATTAAGTGTGATAAAATATAAAATTGATTGGCTTTAAATTATGGTTTTAAGATATGAATTTAACACCGCCATTGAAGGTTGGCCTTTGCAGGCGGTTTCGCTTATATGTCTTAAAAAATAAGATTTTATTAGGAGGCAGGAAGTTTGAAAAGGTACTATAAAAGTTTTGGCCTGTATGCGATAATATTCGTTATTGTACTTTGTGTTTTAGCTTTTATCAATAACGGATATGTGGCTCCGGAACCGACGGTATATACATACAGCGACCTTATTGAGAAAATTGAATCCGGAGAAGTTGAAAAAGTAGATATACAAAAGAGTACGGAAGCAAGTGATTATGGCACCGTTACGGCAACCCTTAAAGACGGAAGCACAATGCGCACAAATGTGGCTTCCCTAAGCAGTTTCTCAAGTTATATTGACCAAAAGATACTTGAGAACGGTCTTGACACTACTGTTGAGGATATACCTCGCACAAATGTGCTTGGTTCAATTTTGCCATCGCTTATAATGATGATACTTGCTGTTGTTATTTTTTCGCTTATGTTCCAGAAAATGCAGGGCGGCGGCGGAAAAATGATGTCCTTTGGCAAAAGTAAGGCCAAAATGAGTATTGATGATAAAAACAAGGTTACATTTGAGAATGTTGCCGGCCTTGACGAGGAAAAAGCGGAACTTAGCGAGATTGTTGAGTTTTTAAGGGACCCTAAAAAATTTATGGACTTAGGCGCCAGAATACCCAAGGGGGTTCTGCTTGTCGGCCCTCCTGGAACAGGTAAAACTCTTCTGGCTAAGGCTGTTGCTGGAGAAGCCAAAGTTCCGTTTTTCTCAATATCAGGCTCAGACTTTGTTGAAATGTTTGTAGGCGTTGGTGCCTCAAGGGTTAGAGACCTTTTTGACCAAGCTAAAAAGAACTCGCCGTGTATAGTGTTTATAGATGAGATTGATGCCGTTGGAAGACGCAGAGGCGCTGGACTTGGAGGCGGCCATGACGAGAGGGAGCAGACGTTAAACCAGCTTCTTGTAGAAATGGACGGCTTTGGAATTAACGAGGGCGTTATTGTTGTAGCTGCCACAAACAGGGCGGACATACTTGACCCTGCTATATTAAGGCCGGGAAGATTTGACAGGCAAGTTTACGTTGGAAGGCCGGACGTTAAAGGACGTGAGGCTATATTGAAAGTTCATGCTAAAGGCAAACCTCTTGCTGATGATGTTGACTTGAGGGTTGTGGCAAAAACCACATCTGGCTTTACTGGAGCGGACCTTTCCAACCTTCTTAATGAGGCGGCTTTACTTTCTGCAAGAAGTGGAAAGAAAAAAATAGACATGGAAGAAATACAAAAAGCCTTTGTTAAGGTTGGTATAGGAACCGAGAAAAAGAGCCGTCAAATTAATGAGAAAGAAAAACTTATAACAGCTTATCATGAAAGCGGTCACGCTATACTTTTTGAGGTTTTAAGCGAACTTGACCCTGTACACAGCATATCAATAATACCTACGGGAATGGCTGGAGGATATACAATGCCGCTTCCGGGCGAGGATAAGATGTATGTAACAAAAAGCGCTATGCTTCAGGATATAATAAGTTTCCTTGGCGGAAGGGCTGCGGAGTATATTATATTTAAAGATGTTACAACAGGAGCAAGCAACGACATTCAGCGGGCCACAGCCATGGCAAGAAGCATGGTTATGAAATATGGAATGAGCGACAAGCTTGGGCCTATACAGTTTGGTGATGACCAAGACGAGGTATTCCTTGGACGCGAAATAGCCCATTCAAGAAATTACGGCGAAGACGTAGCAACTATTATTGACAATGAAGTAAGGCAAATTATGGAAAACGCTTACAGTGAGGCTATAAGGCTTCTTAAAGAGAACATAAATGTGCTTCACGCCTCGGCTAAGCTTCTTGTTGAGAAAGAAAAAGTAACAGGTGATGAGTTTAGAAAGTTATTTAAAGATACATCGGAAGTTTTAGGCGGAAT
>CAJFUS010000029.1 GCA_904420235.1 Candidatus Neoanaerotignum tabaqchaliae | reverse complement strand
GTTTTTATAACCGGTATAACAGCGCCCGGAATAGACATATGCGCCTCGGCACTGTACTCAAAAACGGCGCAGCTTCCAAAAATAGAGCTTAAAAAGCCAAACAGCATATACTGCCGAAATATGGTGGAGTGCATACAGGCTGGAATATACTACGGCCACATAGGCGAAACCCATTATATAATAGACCGAATTAAAAATGAGCTGGGATATAAAAACATAAAAGTAATCGCCACCGGCGGTTTTGCCAGAAGCATAAACTGCGCCGACCATATATTTGACGCCTATGACCCCTGCCTCTCATTTAGGGGAATGAGAATTTTATACGACATGAATAAGGGGGAATAAAAAATGCTTCTTGTAATAGATGTTGGAAACACAAATATGGTTCTTGGCCTTTATAAAGGCGACACGCTTATTAAAACTTGGCGAATGGCCACACAATTTTTAAAAACGGCTGATGAGATAGGAATAACAATAAACTCTTTCCTTCAAAGCGGAGGAATAAACATGAAAGACATAAAAGGCGCCATAATAGCCTCAGTTGTGCCAACAATAATGTATTCTCTTACTCACAGCATAAAAAAATACATAGGCATAGAACCTATGATAGTATCGGCCGACATGGACCTTGGCATAACAATAGTTAGAGACAATCCTCGTGAGTGCGGAGTTGACAGAATAGTTGATATTGTAGCGGCTAAGGAGCTTTACGGCACTCCGGCAATAGTTATAGACTATGGCACAGCCAATACATTTGATGTTGTTAATGAGAAAAACGAGTTTATAACTGGCTTTATAACAGCCGGAATTAAAACCTGCGCCGAGGAACTTTACTCCCGTTCAGCTCAGCTTCCAAAGGTAGAACTTGTTTCGCCCGACAGTATAATAGCCAAAGACACCGTAAAAAGTCTTCAAATAGGCATAGTAGCCGGAAGAATAGGAGAAACCATAGGAATAATAAGCGCCCTTAAGGAAGGTCTTAATATACCTCACGCCAAAGTTGTAGCAACAGGCGGCCTTGCAAACATAATAGACCCAAAAAGGGAGATATTCGACATTTACGACCCTACTCTTACACTTTCCGGAATAAAAATACTTTATGAAAGAAACAAGTAACTTTATGAGCGTTTAACATAGCTTAAATAAAAACAAAAACTTTTTTAAATTAATCGCCGCGGCGGTATGATATGGGAAAAATAATCAACCTATTTTTATGTGAATTTTCTTGTATCAGCCGCCATAAGGCGTTTTTTAATTTTCAATATATTTAATAAATTTTATATCACGCTTTATTTTTGTCTGTATAACAAGTTTTTTGCTGCTGTCATCAAAAATGTCGTCAATCATTCGGTTTATAAAACTAAGCATAAAACAAAGTCTTTTAAAACCGAACTTTTTTATGTTGTTTTTCGACAAAACCCTCTGCCTCTGTTCATCGCAATCATTAAAATTATATCCCATTTCACAAAGAGTTGAAAAATCACTAAAACTGAACTCAAAACATCTCGCTCTTTGAGCGGCCTCTTTGAAATACAGCAAATTCTCAAATTTAAAAACACTCATTATACCATTTTTAGCGGCTTCGGTTTTTTTAATGTTTTCTTTTACCATAATATACAGCGCACTTTTAAACATATTGTCCATGTGTATGCCTATTACCTTTTTAAATATATCATCTGGTATAACTCCATTTTTAAAATATCTTTCTCTGGGCTCGTCTTTTAAAATATTAATATATTTTATCATAACAAGGTTTACTTCCTCAAAGCTAAGCTGCCCGTCGGCAGCCTCGTCAAGGTCGCTTCTAAGGCTTGCACACATATATGAAAATTCCAGTTCAGGTATCTCGGTATCAAAACAGCGCATTGTACGCTTTGTATATGCTGAAGATATAAACATAACAGTATAAAGCTGTTCATTTGTTATAAGCCCATCCTCAAATTCCTTAAATAATGTTACACTCCAAACCTCGTCTTCCTTTGGAGTGAAGAATCTTTCAAAAAGTCCGTTATAATCCTTGCTGTTGCCTAAAGTAAAATTTTCTATTATAAAATTCGTAAAAGTTAGAGGATATGCGTAGCACTGTCTATTCACAATTTCGCCTCCAGGTGCATTAAAAAACTTACTTAATAGATAATACAACAAAATCTCGACAACGTCAATCACATATCGCTAAATTATATCATCAATTACACTTTTCGTACAAAACGTTTTATTGTTTTTTGAAATTCAAAAACTATTGAATATTTTTATATTAATTTTCAGTTTATAATACAGAATAAATTTGTATATATACAACTATTTAGCAATATTATATTTGTATATTTTTACCGATTTTTCCAGTAAAAATGGCCCCAAATAAACTTAGTTTATTTTGAGGCCTGTATGTAAACTTTAACTTATACTCAGTTTATTTAACGTTAATTCAGCATACATTTTGCGGAGTTCCCTTTTCCCAAAACTCAATATTGTCAAAAACAATCTGGGCTCTTTTAAAAAGAGCTTCTTCAGTTGCGAAAGCTGCGTGAGGAGTTATAATTGTATTTTTAGCCGTTATAAGCGGGTGATTTTTGTCAAAAGGCGGCTCAGTTTCTAAAACGTCTATTCCGGCGCCCTTTATAAATCCATTATTAAGTGCATCAGCCAGGGCAGCAGAATCTACAACGCCTCCTCTTGCCGTATTTATAAGTATGGCGTCTTTTCTCATAAGAGCTATTTTCTCTTTTGATATAAGTTTATCTGTATTTTTGTTAAAAGGCACATGAAGGGATATTATATGGCATTTTTCCATAACATCGTTAAGTGAAACATACTTAACTCCTATTTTTTTAAGTTCTTCCTTCTCGCTTCTGCTGTATGCATAAACGTCACAGCCGAAAGCCTTTGCTATGGCACACACACGTCCGCCTATGGCTCCTGTTCCAACAACTCCAAAATTTTTGCCGAAAAGCTCCGTTCCAACAAGCCCGTCTTTTGTGCCCATGCTTCTTGCAGCGGAATCACACTTAGGTATGTTTCTTAAAACCGATATAGCAAGCCCGAAAGTCAGTTCCGCAACAGCGTTAACTGAATATCCGGCGGCATTACAAACCATAATTCCTTTTTCATGGCAAAAATCAACATCAACATGGTCCACTCCGGCAAAAGCAACCGATAAAAATTTAAGTTTTTTACATTTTTCAATTAAATTTTTTCTAAATGGCATATTGGCTATAATCACAGCTTCAGCGTCACCTGCTCTTTTTTCAAGCTCATCTAAATCGTCTGTTTTTGTGCTGTAAAAAACAACCTCATGTCCAAGCTTCTTAATATTAGCGCTTGCCTCCTCAAATTTTAACTGGCTTATACCTAATGGCTCAATAACAGCTATTTTCATAATGTCACCGCTTTCATAATAAATTTTAATTAAATTATAAAATCCCAATTATCATGTGTCAATAAATTCATTTTTATTGTTGACACCCTTTAGTAAGCATACATATAATAAAGTTAGCAATAGCTAATTAATTGTGAAAGGAGATATTTAAATGGAACTTAACGGAGTTGAGGAAACATTATTAATACCGCTTGTTATAAAAGCTAACGAAACCTTGCGCAAAAAACCAAGAATAACAGACAATAAAGCGGTAGAGATATTAAAAGAACTTAACATAGACAGAATAAGTCTGTCTAAATTTGATAAATTTATAAGTCACGAGGGTGTTGTTGCCAGAACAATAATGCTTGACGCAGCTGTTAAAAAAGCCATAAATCAGTGGCCAAACGCCAATATAATATCAATAGGCTGCGGCCTTGACGCCAGATTTGAGCGTGTAGACAACGGAATTATAAACTGGTACAATTTGGACTTTCCCAACGTTATAGAACTTAGGAAAAAGTTTTTTGATGAAAATCCACGAGTTCATCTAATAGCCAAGTCAGCCCTCGACACATCATGGCCAACAGACATCAAAAAAGGCAGTAAAACCATAATAATACTTGAGGGAATACTTATGTATTTTTCAAAAGACGAAGTTGAAAAACTTTTTAACATAATAAAGGAAAATTTTGACGGCGCCATAATAATGGCTGAACTTATGGCAGAGCTGTGTGCCAAAAACGGAGGCAAAAATCACGACACTGTTAAAAATACCAACGCTAAGTTTAAGTGGGGAGTTAAAACCGCCAAAGATGTTGAACTGCTCTGCCCCGGATTAAAAACCGTATCTGATAAAAGTCTAAACGTTGTTATGAAAAGATATACCCTTAGAGGAAAGCTTTTTGCCGCCATACCGTTTATAAAAGATATGAATGACCGCTTGGCCATATATAGCATATAATTTTTATTGAACATGCCATTTAAAAGACTGATTAAAATTTTTATGATTTAAGCTATAGGTCGGGTTATTTATTTAAAAATTTCAACTCAGTAGTTTTTAAATAACAAAAACCATTTCTTTAAGGAACCGCACAGCTAACAATTTCACACACTTTTGGTTTTGTATCCTCCATTTCCAAAAAGAGATATATTGGGCGGCAGCAAAATCTTATGTAAACTACCTATATTTTCATCTATCCTTTTTTTCGTTCATCATCAAATAGAACATTGTCAGACTGTGCGGTCATTTAAATTTTTTAAAGCATCAGGATTATTTAAAACAATTTTTCCAATATCCTTACATTTTTCCATGTCTTCACAATATCCGCACGTTGGTACTCCTTTTTTTAACGCGCACTTTCGGATAACGCAAAGGCTGTCGCAGTATACAGTTTTAGCCCCATTAACACGGCAGCCTTCACAGTTTATATGTTCGGGCATAATTGGAGCGTTGTTCAACTTGGCCCAAAGTTCAGCAGTTTTTTCACGCAAATGCTGGTCGTTATTTATTGTCGCAAGATATGCGTCGCATTTTTCACAGTCCAGCCCGCAGTACGCAATCATTTCTTTCATTGTCATCCGTTTCCTTAAAAATCCAATTTGTTGATGAGCATATTATATCATCAAGATTTTTATAATGTCCACAAAAATCATGCCTGTCGAATGCTTAAAGTTGAAGCAATCTTATATTAAAGGCTTTAAAATATAAAATTAAACACTCAACATGCTACTTAAAATCCCTCGTTATTTTTTTCTTTATCACTTGCTTATATTTTTAAAAAACCAGTTTTTAACCATTCTTCTAAAACAAAATTCTTATTATATTCTGTTTCAAATGTCCTATATTTTTAACATATTTAAAATCATTACAAAAAACTAAAACAGCTTTGCCAAAAGCGGTATAAAGTTGTTTTTCACAAATAAATATAAAAAGCGCAGATAACTCCGCGCTGTAAATAGTGAGATAATTTCATATTTTTGTGGAACCTAAGCCACATCATTAAATATGTCTTTGTCAACCTCTCCATTTTGGCAAGCCACAACTGTTGTGCACACAGCATCACCTGTTATGTTTACGGCTGTTCTTGTCATATCAAGTATTCTGTCAATACCCATAATAATACCTATGGCCTCAACAGGAAGTCCTACCGAAGCGAATACCATAGATAATGTAACAAGTCCAACTCCCGGAACACCAGCTGTGCCTATTGATGCCAAAGTTGCCGTTGCTATAACCGTAATATAATCAGCCATTGTAAGGTCTATTCCATAAGCCTGAGCGGCAAATACTACGGCAACTCCCTGCATTATTGCTGTCCCGTCCATGTTTATTGTTGCCCCAAGAGGTATTGTAAATGACGATATTTTTCTTGAAACGCCCATTTTTTCCTCAAGAGTTTCTATTGAAAGAGGTATTGTGGCATTTGATGTAGCTGTTGAAAAAGCAAAACTCATTACAGGGAAAAACTTTTTTATAAACTTAATGGGACTTAACCCCGTCATTGTTTTAAGCATTCCCGTGTAAACAAAAAAGCAGTGTATAAACAACGCGAAAAGCACGCTGAACATATATTTTAACAGAGGCACAAAAGCGCTGAAACCTATTCCCGAAAATGTTTTTGCTATAAGGCAAAAAACGCCTATGGGCGCAACCTGCATTACAATGTTTGTCATTTCCATCATTATATCGTTGAACTGACTGAAAAAGTTGGACACTGTTTCGGTTTTGCTTCCAAGCTTTGCCAATATTATTCCAACAATAAGAGCAAAAACTATTGTTGGCAGCATATCTCCCGTAGCCAAGGCATTTATTGGATTTGTTGGTATTATATTAAGCAAAGTATCGGCAAGGCTTATTTTTTCCTGTGATAAAGCCACGTCTGATACAACTATCGAAGATGTGTCAAGTCCTATTCCAGGGTTTATAAGATTAGCCACAAGAAGTGCAACCGTTATAGCAAGAGCCGTTGTAACAACATAAAACACAAGTGTTTTAAGGCCAACTTTTCCAAGAGTAGCCGTATCACCAACCGCCGCGCTTCCGCACACAAGAGAGCAGAAAACAAGGGGCACAACAAGCATTTGCATAAGCCTTAAAAATCCGTTTCCCAAAACGTAAAATATGCCGTTTACAAAAACAGTGTCTCTAACATAGCTTGTTGGTATAAAATAGTGAAAAATTATGCCCGCAACAGCTCCCAAAATAAGGGCTATAAATATTTTTGTTGTAAGGCCAAGTTTTTTATTGCCTATTGTCAAATAAATCATTCCTTTCAGCTAAATGCTTTTCAAGCGCTTCCTCCCACGACGGCATTTCGTAAATCTCGGTCATTTTCATCATAAGATTTTCAAGTATGGCCTGCCTCGGTCTCATTAGCTCTGTCGAATTGGCGCCATACATAGTCGGCCTTAAATATTGGCTTGTAAGTCCCGTAATCTCCAAAATTTTTTTAGCATAGGCAAACCTGCTGCAGGCTCCTTCGCAAGAAGCATGAAACACCCCATACTCATCACTTTCTATAACTTTTGCTATAAAACCAGCCAAAGCGTCGGCGCTTGTAGGCGAACCAAGCTGGTTTACCGGTGCTTCCAAAACCACTCCGTTTCTGGCTGAATTAATAACCTTTGATACATAATCGTTATTATTATACCCATAAATCCATGTGCTTCTAACAATTATGTGTTTTGGATTAAGCTCTCTTGCGAAGTTTTCGCCGGCCAACTTAGATTTTCCATAAATCGATATAGGCTCTGTTTTGTCAAACTCTGTAAGTGTTCCGTCTTCACTGCCTTTAAAAACATCGTCTGTTGAAAGCTGAACAATAACCGCACCAATTTGACGCGCCGCCGCACTTAAGTTTCTTGCTCCAAGAGCATTTATCTTGTAAGCTTTAACCATGTCTCTCTCGCATTCCTCAATATCGCTTAAGCAGGCGCAGTTTATAATCACATCAGGCCTTCCTATAACGGCGTATCGGTTCACTTCCTCCATATTTGTAACATCAACGTCCGTATCGGTTGTTATAACCTTTTTTCCGCTTCGCTTTAACGCCCTTTTAAGCTCTCCGCCGATATTTCCGTCGGCTCCTGCTATCCATATTTTGCCAAGCATATAAGCACTACCACCTTTCTATATAATAACTCATTTAACCACTCTTCCAAAACGCACCAAAAAAGAGATAACATTTTATGTTATCTCTTTTTAATAGATTTATAATAACACATTTAAGGCTGTTAAACAAGTATGATTTGCTTTGTTTAGCATACAAAATAAAAATTCTAATTGTTCAATTCTGTTTTAAAACATATAAAAACAGTTAAGCTATCAAAATATATAAACTATAAAATAGCAAATTTATAACATAGTTTTTATTTTAATAGAAACGCACTCTATTTTGTTCCAAAAACATGGTTGCCTATGGTTGTTGTTATAGGCACCGACCATATCCAGCGGCTGGTGGCAGTTGCCGGATTCCAATAGTAAAGAGCACCTCCAGTCGGGTCCCAGCCGTTTAAGGCGTCTATGGCCGCCAAATACGCTGTTCTGTTAGGCAAAAGATTTATTTGTCCGTCTCTTACTGCGTCAAAAGCACCTGTTTGATAAATAACCTCTGCCACTGTATCAGGAAAATTAGCGCTTTTTACCCTGTTTAAAATAACAGCGCCTATAGCCACCTGTCCCTCATAGGGTTCTCCCCGTCCTTCGCCATATATAGCTCTTGCTAAAAGGTCTAAGTCGCTGGCCTGTGAAACCTGAGAGACTATACCTAAAGCGCTTAACGTGCTGTCACCGGCTATTCCGTCAGACGTAAGACCATTATTTTGCTGAAACAGCCTTACGGCATCAGCAGTGCTTGTTCCATAAATTCCATCAAGTTCTCCGGAATAATATCCCCACTCCTGAAGCCTTTGCTGTATAAGATAAACCGTAAGTCCTCTTGAGCCATAGTTATAAACTGCCGCCATTTGGCTTTCCTCACTTTCTTTCGCAAAAGAAAGCAATGATACGGCCATAACAGCTATAATCAAAAACGTGTATAGTCCATGTTTTTTAAGCAGTTTCATATCCGACCTCCGGCAAAACATAAAAAAGTAATCCAGACGTTAATTAAACCTGCTCTCAATACCTTTCACAGCCTCAACAGCCATAAATTTAATATTAGGTTTTTCGCCGCCCGCTACTACACTATATTCCTCAGAGGTTAAAATATTCCTCATTTCATCATCGCAAATTTCCACGTTGTTTTCACTGTAAAGACACAATGACGGATACATAACGCACCACCAGTTATGTCCCTCGGCCTTTCCTATCTCAATTCTTAAAGCATCGTAATATCCCGATGGCAAATATATGTTTCCGTAGCTTTTTGCTGGAAAAAGTGTTTTTTCAAGGCTTACATTAACATCAAAACTACAGCCCTCCTCATTTAAGGCTTTTTCAGCACAAAGACTTATATCATCCATACTATCTTTCAAAATAGCAATACTTTCAGCTTTACTGCCAGCATTTTTAACCTTTTCACTCATCATTTTCAAAACTTTGTTGCGCACAACAATTTTAAGCTGCTGGTCCTCATAGCTATTGCTGTTAGCCAGTATATGCAGCCTTACAACCTTTTGAGATATTCCCTGCTGAACATTGTCCGCGTAAATTTTAACGGCCGCTCCTAAAGTAAAAACCGCAGACACAATAACCGCGGCTGTTAGTGAAATAATAATGTTTCTTTTCTCGTGTTTTAAAAACTCTCTCATTTTCATCACCAACACGATTATTGACAGTGCCCGCCCGTTTTAAACACGGTAAAAATATTTTTCTTTTAAACGGTTTCCACATCAACATTAACGTTTATACGCATATTTTTAAACATATCATCAGCTTTATACTTTGAATATAACCCATAGTTATCTTTCATAAGGCTGTAACAAAGTCCGGCCGCATCACAGTCTGCCCCATGCATCGCCGCCAATGCTGCCGATGCCTCATTATAAATTTCTTCCTCAATAGCAAAAACAATACTTTGCATATCAGATAAATTTGTTCCACTGTGCATTTGACTTTTGGCCTTTATACTTATATTTAAATCGGCGCATAATACCCCGTTTTCTTCATAAAAGTTTTTGTTTACAGTATTTTTGCTTATTAAAAATGGTATATTAACACCGTTATAGCTTATTGTCTCAACACTGCCCTTGGCTAATTCCGAAATAAGGCAGAAGCCCCTCATAGCGCTTTGGTTAAGCTTTCCAACATAACGGTATTGGCTGCACATAACGCCGCCCTCAATATTTATGCCCTCATCATCATAACTTATTGACGGTATAACAACACTTCCGTAATTATCGCACATTTTAATTGCGTCTCCAAGGGTAAGTTTATATGTGGCAAAAATGCCGTTTCTGTTGTTCCTATAAAAATCCCATATATAAAGTCCGTCCCCAGCCTCCTTTATTACTCCAACTATATCAGACGCTTTATAATCACTTGAAAGTATAATTGTTTCCATGCTTATGTCATTGTTTGAAGAGGCCGACAAAAGTATCTCATTAAGTCTGTCCTCATTTTTAAGAATGTTTGTGTTGATTATAACCGACTTTAAATGCCCAAAATACATTTGCCGCTTTCCGGAGCTTTTAAGCTTATCAGTTACATAGGCCGAACTTGAGTCTATATTTTTAGACTCGGCTGTATACATATTTTCCCCTCCTGGAGTTACAAAACCAACACTCACATTATATTCGCCATTTTCATCAACATCAAACCCCATAACCGACACAAAATTTCGGCCCTCTATTTCATTTCCGCCGCAGCCGCACAGCATAAACGGAATAAAACACAAAAGAAGCATTAATTTCCGCATTTTTTATTCCTCCTTATATATGCAGCCAAAGGCACTATCATCATAACAAAAAATATAATTACGTTATATTTATAAAGCCAATATATAAAATTGAATTTTTCATAAATCCCATTTCCAAAAAGGCTTACGGCAAAAACAGCGGCGGCGCTTAAAATCACAAAAACTGCGTTTTTACTGCTTTTAAAGATTTTCTTTAAAAGGCTTGAGGCTATATAAACACTTACTCCCGTTAATATATATGACGATATAATATAAAAGCCGCTCATAAGAACCTCCTGTCTTTCAACAAGGGAGCCTGGAAATTCCGTATAGTTCATCATTTCTATAACTGGCCAAATTTTTCTTTGGGCCTCCTTAACGCCAAAGGCGTTTACAGACAGCATTGTTCCAAGAGACAATATAAGGGTTATTACTATAAACGCCCAAAAAACCGCTCTTGCCGACTTTTTAGTATCATTTGCTTTGGCAGAAAGTATAAAAACATATTCCGAAGCGCACAAAGAACCCGCGGCAAACATAGAGCCGTTTATTATATTTACGCCCTCATGTGGTGTGAATTTAACAGTTTCAACGTCAAATGACGGCAAAGACAAAGCAAATATAAAAAGTATAAACACAACCATAATAACTGAGGCTATCTCGGACATTCGGCTGCTGCACTCACTTCCTTTAAAGGCCATATAAACGGCCGCCGCCGATAATATAAGCGCCGCAGCAACGGAATTCACTCCTCTCTCCATTGAGTTTTGCACCATAGTGCAGGCTGCCGAAAGCTGAAAGCCGCTGAAAAGAACAATGTGTATAAACACAACTAAAAAAAGTATCACGCTAAACCAACGGCCAAGAACCTCCTGAGCCGTATCCTCGTAGCTTTTGGTAAATGACGCCCCCATTAATTTTATAGCCAAATAAAACAAAACCGCTGCCGCAACTCCTCCCAAAAGAACACTTAAATAGGCCGCTGAGCCTGAAATACTTATAATTTTAAGAGGCGCCGAAATGGCCAAATTACCCAGAAGAGCGGCTATTATAACAGCCCTAAGCTGATTATTGGATATTTTGTCATTTTTAGAAAAATTCATTTTCTGCTGCCACCTTTATTGTTTGACATACGTCTCTTTTGACCTTTTCTGGCAAATATAGGGCGTTTTGTCATAAAACGAAGAGGCGCTCTTATTATACTGTCCTTAAAGTCTGTATATCCATTAATACTTCCCCCACAAAACGGATAAAGATATGGTATGCCATAGCTCTCGAGGGAAGCCAAATGGGTAAGAACAAGAAAAACCGATATATAAAATCCAAAAAGCCCCAAAAAGGCGGACATAAATATAACAAAATATTTAACAAGCCTAATGGCCGAGACAAATGCTGGGTTTGGTATGGCAAAAGAGCATATACCCGACAGGGCGGCTATTATAACAACAACTGGCCCAACTATTCCCGCGTCAACGGCCGCCGAGCCTATAACTATTCCGCCAACTATGCCAAGAGCCGAGCTTGCCGGCGACGGAAGTCTCACTCCCGCTTCCCGTAAAAGCTCAAAGGCCGTTTCCATAATAAGTACCTCCGCTATTGTAGGAAAAGGCACATACGCCCTGCTGGAAGCTATTTTAAGAGCCAAGGCCGTTGGTATAAGGTCCGGTCTATAAACCGTAAGGGCTATATAAATTCCCGGAAGGCAGGTTGCGGCTATAACAGCGAAATATCTTAAAAGCCTTAAAAAGCTCATTATTTCCCAGCGGTCATAATAATCCTCTGAGGCCTGAAAAAATATATTAACTGTTGAGGGAACAAGTATAACAAATGGAGAGTTATCAACAACAATGGCTACTCTGCCCTCATATATGGCCGATGCTGCTTTATCCGGCCTTTCGGTCATTTGCAGCTGTGGAAACGGAGAGTTATGTTTTTTCTCAAGAAACTGTTCCATATACCCGCTGTCCAGTATAGCGTCCACATCAATACTTTTTATTTGTCTTATTACTTCCTCAACAAGCTCGTCCTTAGCAACATCTTTAAGATACATAACGGCTATGTCCGTTTTGCTTCTTCTGCCGCATTTCATTCTTCTAACCTTAAGCGAAGTATCTCTTATACGTCTTCTTATAAGAACAGTGTTAAAGCTGCCAATTTCCATAAAGGCGTCTTTAGGTCCCTGAACAACAACCTCCGTCTGCGCCTGAGGTATGCCTCTTGACGGCCAGCCCTTTGACGATATAACTAAAGCTCTTTTGTCACCTTCCATAATTATAACTGTATCGCCAATAAGAACAGCATCAAAAACTTCCTCAAATGTTTTAACAAGCTTTGTTTCACCAACGGATACAAGCTTTGTGGCAACAGCCTCCATATTAGACTGAGCCTCGCCAAGAACCATAATGTTAGTAAGCACCGGATTTTCTATTACCGTTCTTGAAACTACATTATCGGCAAAAACAATAAGGCACTTTACGCCAAAATTGTCAAACTCCCTCATAACAATATCATCAGCGCCGGTAAATACATCTTTTATTTTTTGTTTATTTTCATAAAGCTCACTGTATAAATTCATATCATCACCAAAGTTAGTATTTTTCACATATCCGGTTATTATTCGCTAATAAAAAAATAAACCGTATGGATTGTTAGTTCCATGCGGTTTAAAATATTAATGTTTATATATCAGTATATTTTATTGAGCCTGACTTGATGATTGTCCTGATGATGACCCTGATGAAGCGCCTGAAAGCATGTATGGGTGCTGGAATTGGAAAACAAGCAAGTCGTGCTGCGAAGCATTTGACTTAAGATTTGTCTCTGCCTGATTTACAGCAAGCTCCGCCTGAGCAAGTGTAAGGCTTGTTATATTTCCTACGTTATAGTTTGTCTGCGCCGTAGCATAGGCTGTTTCAGCGTCATCAAGCGCCGCCTCAAGCACTGTTTGATTCGACTCAAGCTGCATAATTGAATTGTATCCGTTTTGTATGCTTGTCTTTAAAGCATCTACAGTGTCGCCATAAGTTCTGCTGGCTTGGTTAACGGCATTTTCTTTCTCAAGATAGCTGTAGGGCTCTGTTTCATATGTTGAAACTTTTTTATTAAATTCCGCCTGTTCAAGACTTGCTTTTGCAGCAAGAACACTTGGGTCGGACGCACCTTTTTGAGTTATATAATTTTCTAAAGGTATATCCATTTGAAGCGGCGTATACTCAATGTTATAATCAATCACAAACTCTGTGTTTTCATTTAAGCCCATAGCATTGGCAAGGCTTTTATAAACGTTCTCAATGGCAAGCTCAGCCGAATTCACATTTCCCTGAAGTGTTGTAATTTCGTTTCTTGTTGTATTAAGTTCATTGTCGCTTACCATTCCAAGGTCGTTTTTAATAACCATTTCATTATATTCCTGCTGTTTAAGTGCAAGAGACTCTTTAGCAAGCTCAAGAGACTGTTCTGATGTTTTTATTGTATTAAAATAGTTCCTTATCATAAGTTCAGTTGTGCCCTCAAGCATTTCTTTTTGATATCTTGCTGTTTTGGAACTGCCGTCTAAAGAACCTATGCTTTGAAGAAGAGTCCCTATTGACGCCTCAACAGTATAGCTCGTTCCGCTTACAGGTATAAATCCCTCAAGGCTTGTATAAACTGATTCCTTGCTTTTTTCCATATAGTCCATGGATTCATCAAGGGTAGCTATTCCAGATGTATTGTCAATAGCCATTGAAACGGCTTCCTCATATGTTATTGTTCTAACAGCCGAATCATCGTCTGCGGCAAAAGCCGTGCACGACATAAGCATAGCTGTTGAAACAGCCATAGCCGTTAATTTTTTAAAATTCATATAAACTACACTCCTATAAAATTAATCGTCTGTTCCTACATCAACCTTAAACTTAAATGTATGAACGTCCTCACCGCCAGATGTGTTATTTCTAATAGTAAGTTCAAGGTCGCAGTAAATAATTCCGTCTTCAACAAGGTCAAATGTAACAAATCCATCTTTTTCCTCGTCCGGCTGAATATCGGCAAGATACCAGCTATTATCCATAAGACTGTTTACTTTAGTAAGCGATACTTCGTTTCCATTAACCGTAAGCTTTGATTTTGAAGGCACAAGCTGAAGGTTATCGCTGGAATCTTCCTTGTTGTCAACATTAACAAGAATCTTTGTTGTGTTGTTATATGTGCTTCTTGTTACGCCGGTAACCTCAACTGTATAGTTGTTTTTGCTGCTTCTTTGTGGAAGAGTGTCATAGTTGCTGTATTTATCCTCTTCGCTCTCCTCGCCGTTATCTGTTGAACTTGAACCGCCGCTTACAGGAACTTCTTTAATTACCTCAACTTCCTTTTCTACAATCTGAGGCTCAATATCAACGCTTACTGTTTTTGACACTGCATCAAAGCTGGCCTCACCGCCAAGGCTTTCAGTTATAAATCTTAAAGGCACATATGTGTATCCGTTATAGTTAAGCGCCGGTTGGTCAGAAGGTGAAGCTGCTCCCGTGCCGTTAATTTTAAATGTTACGTCGTTCCACAGTTTAGCCGTAACATCAGGATAAGCTGCCGCCATTGC
>CAJFUS010000028.1 GCA_904420235.1 Candidatus Neoanaerotignum tabaqchaliae | reverse complement strand
GCCATAATAATGCCGGGGGTATCGGGGCAGGGAATAGCTCCGAGAACGGGAAATCCTATAATAACAATGCCTGCCGGATACACCGAAAACGGAGTTCCTGTGGGAATTAATTTGGTGGGACATTTTATGGGAGATATTGATTTGCTTTGTTTGGCTCGCTCGTGCGAAAGGGTCTTGCCTGAAAGGATTCCTCCTAAAATATAAAAATCTTTAATTAAACTGGTTCGAAGGGCAGAGACTTTTATACGCTCTAAAACGAAGTTTTAGCTCTAAAAAATAAAAAAGAGGGTAGAAAAACAAGTTTTTATTCTATCCTCTTTTTATTATGTAATTAACAATTATATATCGTCTTTAATTTAAGATATTTTATAATAAACAAAGAACAAACAGAAATGCTTTTTAGGCTTCAGCCTTTTCGGATTTCTTTTTATATTTCATCCATTTGTTTCCCTTCATACGCGTAACAAACATTATAAGCCTGAATATCCAGTCAAAGCTCATGGCTATCCAAACCCAAAGCACCGGCAGGTTAAAGAATTTAACAAAAATATAAGCAAGGCCTATTCTGAAAGCCCACATGGAGCCTATGGCAACTACCATAGTAAATGATACGTCTGACGACGCTCTTAAGGCGTTTGGCACAACAAATGCCGGCGGCCATAAAACCATTGAAAAGCCATGATATAAAATCATTGAGGAGGCTATGGCAAAAGCCTCGTCCGACAAATTGTAAAGTCCAATAACGGGACCTCTGAAAATATCCATAAAAAACACAATTCCTATAAGTATGGCATAATCAAGTATTACAAGTTTTTTGGTGTAATATTTAACCTGCTCATATTCTCCGGCGCCGGTGCACCTTGATGCCACCGTAACAAGGCCCATGCCTATGGCAAGTCCAGGCAGATACTCTATATTTGCCAAATTGGCGGCAACGGCAAAGCCTGCTATTGAGGCCGTTCCCATTGTGGAAACAAGGCTTTGAACCATTATTTTGCCCAGCTGGAACATTCCGTTTTCCATTCCTCCGGGGATTCCTATGCTTAATATCTGCTTAATTACGTCAGGCCTGAATCCAAGGCGCAGGCGCTTGTCAACATATATCTGATTTCGGCTGTCCCTTATAATAATAAGCATAACAATGGCGGCAACAGCACGCGAAACGAGGGTTGGAACAGCAACACCGGCAACGCCCACATGAAGTACATAAACGCCTATTGTGTTTCCAACAATATTAATACCGTTCATCAAAAGCGATGTTTTCATTGATACTTTTGAGTTGCCCATTGTTCTGTATAAAGCCGCGCATGAATTATACACGGCAAGAAACGGGAACGAAAGAGCCGTTATGTAAAAATATATTCTTGCGTTATCCATTACGTCGCTTTCAATTTGGCCGAAAAGAGTGTTTAATATAAATCCGTTTCCAACAAGAGACAGAGCCATAATGGCCAATGATATTAATGTTGTAACAAGCAAAAGCTGATTGGCCGCCAAACAAGCCCTTTTTGTGTCGCCAGCGCCCAACGCCTGCCCTGCCACAACGGCGCCGCCGGTGGCCATAGCCGCCAAAAGCTGTATCAAAAGCAGGTTTATAGAATCTACAAGAGAAACGCCAGATACGGCTGCCTCTCCAACCTCAGCAACCATTACAACATCAATCATTCCAACAAGAACCGAAAGGAACTGCTCTATTATGAGCGGAACCAAAAGCCTTGTTAAATCTTTCCGCGAAAACAACATAATACCGCCTCTGTTTTGTTATTTTTATTTAATATAGTAGCACATTTTTGTAAAATGCAACATAATTATATTAGATTTTTTTAATGCAAAATTTCAGCGGTTTATTTAGTACATTAAATTAATGAGCGGCTCTGCCTTTACTGAACACTTTAAGCCTAATCATAAATCTTTTGGCGGCTCTTAAGGTATCATCAGATATAAATTCTCCGGCTGCCACACCGCCTATTATAAAAACGGCCCCCAAACTTTGGCTGAAAGACATACGCTCTCCAAGTATAAAAGCCGAGTAGACCAGTGCCGATAAAGGCTCTATATATCCGAATATGGATACTGTTTGAGCCTTAAGGCCTTGTATTGATGAGAAATATAAAAAGCAGCCAAGGCCGGTGTTTACAACACCCAAAATTATTATTGGCACTATGCTTTCATGGCCTATATTAAAAGATATATCGCCTTTTACCGCAAGAAAAACCGCTGAAATGGCAAAGCTTGACAAAAGCTGTATGGCCGAATTTTCAACGCCTTTTATTGAAGACGCCTTTTTGCTGAAAATAACCATGACGGAATAGAGCACCGCTGCCATTATTCCATATAAAACACCAACTGAAAGCCCACCGGACAGAAGCTCGCTTTTGTTAAGCATAAACATTCCAAAAAGCACAGCTACTATTCCTAAAAGTTTCGAAACGGTGATTTTTTCGCCGAAAATCAGCGGTGAAACAGCTATAACAATAACCGGTCCGCAATAGTATAGAACTGTTGAAAGGCTTACACCTATTTTTGTGTACGCCTCGCACAGCAATATCCACGCACCGCCGAGGGCCGCACCTGAAATAGCTGTGTAAAACAGGTCTTTTTTATTTTTAAGTGCGTTAATTTTGGTTTTTGTGATTAAAATAGCGAATATTAAAAAAATGCTTCCTATAAGGGTTCTGAAAAACACCGTTTGTCCGCTTGAAAGAAGTATGTAGCTTGTAACTATGCCGTTTGAACCAAAAAGCATAAGGGATGTTACATATTTTGTTAAAATTTTTCCGTTGTCCATTTTGTTTTTTGCTCCTTTTGTCTGTTGATTTTTTCCGTAGGGCAGTATATCATATATAGTATTATTATAAAAGCGAATGTTTCTCATAATAATTATTACAAAATCAGATATAAAGGCGGGAGTATTAATGTCTATACAAAAATATAAGGCTCTTTTAAAAACCGTTGAATGCGGAAGTTTTACAGAAGCCGCCAAAGTTCTTGACTACTCGCAGTCGGGCATAAGCCGAATGATTAACGACCTTGAAAACGACTGGGGCATATCACTGCTTAAAAGAAACCATTACGGAGTATCACTTACTTCCGACGGCCTTAAGGTTTTTCCAAATATAGTATCAATTTGCGCCGAGTATGACAGGCTTAAGGCTAAAATTGACGAGCTTCATGGGCTTGATACCGGATTTATACGGATAGGGACATTCTCAAGCGCTGCCACTCATTGGCTGCCGAATATAATTAAAATATTCCAAACAAAGTATCCTAATATTGAATATGAACTGCTTATCGGCGACTATACCGAGATAGAGGAGTGGGTATTGAACGGGCGTGTGGACTGCGGTTTTACAATGCTGCCCGTATCACCGGAAATTGAAAGTCAATTTGTTGAAAGAGACCGCCTTCTTGTTATACTTCCTAAAGACCACCCGTTGGCCGAGGCTGAAAAATTCCCCATAAAAAATATTTGTGACGGGCCTTTTATACTTTTAAAAAAAGGCGGACGGGCCGAAGTTACGCAGATATTCAACAAATACAAAATAAAGCCCCAAATACGTTTTGAGACCCTTGATGATTACGCGGTTATGTCAATGGTTGAATGCGGTCTTGGAATAAGCGTTCTTCCGGAGCTTATACTTAAAAGGGCTCCCTACAACATAGTTGTAAAAGAGCTTGACGTTCCGGCATACAGAAGCATAGGGCTTATATTTAAAGACCAAAAATCCCTGCCTCTTGCCGTTAAAAGATTTATTGAGTATATAAAATACAGAAATGGGGATTGAATTTAATGGTTAATATTCGCCCCAAATGGATTGAGGTATGTTTTCTTTGCATTTAAGGGAATTTTCTGTTTTTGAGTGTCTGAGTTTTTT
>CAJFUS010000027.1 GCA_904420235.1 Candidatus Neoanaerotignum tabaqchaliae | reverse complement strand
GCTGAGGATTAGGCGCAAAAACAAGATTTTACTTTGTGGTCAAAGACAAGAAAAAAAGTGTTGTGACAAAAGACATTTACGGCACAATAGACGTGCGTGTTATGGTCATGGTTCTCTGACATTTTCCTTTAAAATTGTGTCCGCTTTTGACTTTTCAGATATATCCTAATTTTGTATAACATTTATTTATATTATAATTTTAAATATCGAAATTAAATGTGCTTTAAAAATGATATCCATCTTTCGGATAGACATTTTTTATATTGTGTGATTTGTAAAAAAGTATTAAAATATGTGATGAAAAGCAATTTTTATTGCATAAATTATATATTTATTTTAGAATCAACTTATATAAATGTAAAAAAATACGTTTTTATGTTTGTGAGATAATTTTTATTGTAGAAATATACTAAATATAATGGCATATCAGTTTTTTGGTAAATGATGGAGGCGGTTTTTATGGCAAACATTTCAAGTGCAAGTGGAAAAATTACTTTAAAAGGTAACTGGACACAGGAAGCAATTGATGCCTTCGAGCCAGTGTTAGAACTATGGGGATTTTATGGCGAATACGGTATTCAAAATTGCGGCGGCTTTGATGAAGAACATCTTACAGCTGACTTTTTTGGCTGTGGAAGATGGTCATTTTCAGGTACCTTGGATTCCTTTGAAGACTGGACAAGACAATGGTTTAAAGATAATCCCAAAAGACCAAATGGTGAGCCTATTTGTACTACCACAGAGGAACAGTATGAGTACTTCCTTAAAATCATGAGTGAAAACAATCTTATTATTGAGATTGATTTTGAGGATGTAGAAGAAGGCTGTGGTGTTCATATTCATGAGATAGGTGAGTTTACTTCCGATGATGGAAGCTGCATAAGCTATGAAACCATAAGTTGTGAGGACATTGTTCCTTCTTGGGATAATTATGAGAGAAGTGCTCTTGATGAAGCCATAGACTTTTTTGAAAAGTTTTGCACAGATGTGGACAGAAAAAAACTGCGCAAGTGGGTAAAAAAGAATGTATTTCCTACGGATATATTTGAAAGCACAGATGATGAGGAAATCATACAGTATTTTTGCGATTACGGAGAAGATCCATTTGGCAGATTCTTTTTCGAATTTTCTCCTGATACAGAGGAATGGAAAGACTTTGACGGATTATATGAGGATATGTATGGCAACACAATAGAAGAAACCATGGAAGAATGTGAGGACTATGGCGAATATGACGAAGACTACGACAATGATGATGAGGACGATGAAGAGGACGAGGAAGAGGACGAAGATGTAAACGATTGGGACACTGAGCCGAACTATCCAACAGAGGACATCGACGGCCTTGACTTTACAGGAAAAGCCTTTGTGCTGACGGGAGATTTCCAAAACTGTGACGGAGACAGAAAAGCTGTTGAGAAACTGATTATAGCAAAGGGCGGAAGATGCACAAGTGCTGTCAGCGGAAAAACCAATTATCTTGTATTAGGTGATTTTGGCTCGGCTGGGGCCAAAAAGGTGGAAAAAGCATTGGAAGAGAAAGAAAAAGGCAAGGGCATTCAAATCATCACAGAGTATGATTTGTTTCGATTTTTATAGGAAAGGAGTGTAGTATTTATGAGCAATATCAACGATTTTGAAATTTCCAATTCCAGCTGGAATAATGAAAGATGGGAATTAAAATATAAGGGTCAGGACAAAGACATGGTGATACCAGAGGAGCTGTTTGCAAAGGCAGAGGGAAAATTCACGGTTGCGATTTCAGCGGAAAATGGAAATGAAATAGAAAGCATTTTTATTCCTAAAAATATACCAGACGTATGGCTTGGAACACTTTACGGTGCAAGGAACTTAAAAAAAATCACTGTTGACCCTGAGAACCAGTATTTAAAGGATGTTGACGGCGTACTTTATACCAAAGACGGCAAAAATCTTATAAAAGCACCTTGCCAAATGACAGGAAAGTATGTTGTGCCTGAGGGTGTGGAGGAGATAGAATTATCCGCTTTTCAAAATTCACATTTAGATGAAGTGATATTGCCAGAATCTTTAAAGGAAATCGGAAATTATGGTTTCCAGAACAGTGAACTGAAAAAAGTTGCGATTCCCAAAGGCTTGCCGGAATTAGAAGATAGCGTTTTTTGTGATTGTCCGAATTTGGAGGAATTTTCATTTTTGGGCGATACCGGTATTCAGTTTGGATATACCGATATGAGCTCTGAAATGGAACAGAGAATATCAGGAGAATCGTTCACAAGACCAGCAGAATGTTATATCATCGCCTGCTTAGAGAAATACCCTAATCTGGAAAAATACAGAAGAAAATTCATTGCTGCCGCAAAGCGTGGCAAGAAAGAAAAAATACTGGAATATCTTTTGAGTACCATGCCGGAAAGAAAAGCTGAAAAGGGCACATTTGAAATTAACGTATTGGAAGATGGAAGTGCTGAAATCAAGTCCTACCAAGGCGAGGAAAGCGTAATTGAAATACCGGAGGAAATTGACGGAAAACCAATCACATCCATTGGCATAGGCGCTTTTAAGGGCAATGAGTTTATAGAAAAAGTAATTGTGCCAGACGGCATAACTTGGATTAAAAACAAAGCTTTTCAAAGCTGCATATCCCTAGAGGAGGTGACACTTCCAGAAAGCTGCACAGCCATGGGTGCTTCTGCCTTTGAGGACTGCAAAGCCCTAAAAAAAGTGAATTTGCCAAAAGGTATTTGTATTTTGGCGAAAAAAGTGTTCAAAAATTGCCTTTCCTTGGAGAGTTTGGATATTCCCGCTGGAGTTGTAAAAATAGACGACCAGGCATTATACTATTGCCAAAACGTTATGGATATTACACTTCCCGAAGGACTGCTTTATCTTGGCAAGGAATGTTTATACGCCTGCGGTTTTAACTATGGCCCTCAATTAGAAGGGGAATGGGGTTATAGCAAGAGAAAGTTTTCGATTCCTGCTTCTGTTACCCAAATTGACGATGGCGGAAATGGCATCTTTGCCCAATACCCCAAAGCACAGGAACTTTTTGGGGTGTTTGAGTACAAGTTGATTCTTCAAGTGAAAAAAGGCTCTATTGCCCATCGATATGCGGCAAAAAAGAAAATCCGCTTTGAGTTGGTATAAAAATTTTATTTTTGAAATGGGAGAATAGTATGAGCAAAAATACAAGTGATACGGAAGAATTAAGAAGAAAACTTCTTGCCGATGTATACGCAGGGGCGATGTCAGGCCTAGGGGCCATGATTCTTGACGAAAGTCGTATTAAAAATGCTGATGCGGATGAGCTTGAGAAAATAGCAAAGGAATATGGATATTAAGACGAATCTAAAAGCCCCTTTATATTTATTATTTTAACAAAAATATATACTATGGTTCTTTGATATTGCGTTTAGATGGTATTGTAGCATTATGCTGTATCATGTATGCGGGAATTACTTCTGAACTATATGCTTGAACGATGATACTATGACTGCTACAAATATTTATTGTTTCAAGCAGAGATATGGCGATTTTACTATCATGCATGGATTTGAATTGCCAGGTCTATAAAGAAAAAGTTTTTCCAACATGGTGAAAATAAAAAATCTGGAATGGTAAGAGAAAACAAACATTCCGGATTTTTTTGTTTCCATTATTTTTAAGAGAAACAAGATTCAACACTTTTTTGAAAAATACTCCTACACCAAGGGATAGCCAGCTCCTTCAGGCATACTTTTATCTAAATCAAGACTGGTATGAGTAATCAAAACAGATGAATAGTCAAAAGGCAAGTAAAATCAAGTGGTTTAACGATTTTTATAGCCTTTTTAAAGGCATTAAAATTTGAAGAATTTTACAGATAATTCATATAATTTTTTGCAATTAGTAATGTATTATAAATTTATATACTTCTTTCTATAAATTTTCTAATTTTAATAACTTAAGAGGCGCATTATTATGAAGAGACTGTATGGTTATCTGTTTGTAGTTATTTTTAGTAGGTTGCCAAAACAGTGAATCAGACAAGACCGCTTAGGGTTTATATGCTTTGTGTTAAGGCTGTATTTATATATATGGTGACAAATTGTTAGTGAATGGTTTTTTAACCAGTTTAGTGATTTAGGTAAAGCTCCGTTTAGTATTAATGTGCTTGAAATTGGAAAATTACTTTCTATCGGGGGAATTTTTGTGGAAGTTATGGATTTTTAAAAATTGTGATGGCAAAATATTTATGGTTGTATACTGAATTTTTTAAGAGTTATTATTTACAAATTGTTTTATGTTCATGTATATTAGTAGAAGGCAGTGTTTTAACGTTGCAAATTTTAAATATAGAGAGAGAAAATTATGGAATTAATCAAAAATGCAGTAAAAAAATGGAACAGTATAAGTCTTGTTAAGCGAATCATATGCGGTATAGTTGTTGGTATTATTCTGGGACTTGCGGTTCCCAAGGCAACAGGCATATCTATTTTAGGTGACTTGTTTATTGGAGCGTTAAGGGGAATTGCCCCAATTTTGGTGTTTTTCCTTGTTATGAGCTCGCTGTGCCACATGGGGAAAGGCCAAAAGACAAACATGAAAATAATAGTTGTTCTTTATATGGTTGGAAACTTGGTATCGGCTGCCTCTGCGGTTGTTGCCAGCAGACTTTTTCCTGTTGTGCTAACTTTCTCGGAAAATACAGACATCAGTAATGTAACACCGCCAAGCGGAGTTACGGAAGTTTTAACAAACCTTTTAATGAATCTGGTTGACAACCCTGTAAACGCGATTATCAATTCTAATTATATTGGCATTCTTATGTGGGCGATTATATTTGGAATTGCTCTGAAAGGAGCCAGCGACAGCACCAAGAAGGTGTTGGAAAACATATCTGACGCTGTATCCACAGCAGTTCAATGGGTAATAAGCTGTGCGCCGTTTGGTATTGCGGGATTAATATTTGTTACGGTTTCCGAGCAGGGACTTGGCGCATTGTTAAGCTACGGCCGTCTTATACTGGTGCTTGTGGGAACAATGGCCATGGTTGTTTTTGTGGTAAATCCTATTATTGTATTTTTATTTATCCGTAAGAATCCTTACAAGTTGATTTTTACATGTTTAAAAGAAAGTTTTATCACCGCGTTTTTTACCCGAAGTTCCGCGGCCAATATACCTGTAAACATGGAGCTGTGCAAGAAACTGGGACTTGATGAGGATACTTACTCTATTTCTATACCTCTTGGGGCTACTATAAATATGTCTGGAGCGGCTGTAACCATTTCAATAATGGCACTTGCCGCGGCCAACACTCTTAACATTCAGGTTTCTTTGGGAAGCGCGTTAATTATGTGCGTATTGGCGGCAGCCAGCGCGGCTGGGGCTTCCGGTGTGGCCGGCGGTTCGCTGCTTTTGATTCCTATGGCGTGCAGTTTGTTCGGTATTCCTAATGAGATTGCCATGCAGGTAGTGGGTGTTGGTTTTATAATTGGCGTAATTCAGGATTCCTGTGAAACTGGTGTGAACTCTTCCACAGATGTTCTGTACACGGCAATTGCCGATTACCGTGACAGGCGTTTGCATCCGGAGCGCTATGTTGACGAGCCGTTTAATCCGGAAATTAAAATTATTTGATATTTATAAAAGACATTGTATTTAGAAGGTATCCAAAGTTATGAATGAACTTTAAGGACACCTTCTTTTTTAATTGAAGAATTACTGCATTAAATAATTGGCACTGTATTTTTTGAAAAGAACAAATATAAGTTTTAGAAACCAGAAAAATTAAGACATATATTTTGTATGTAATTGATTGTTGAAATAGAAAATTTTGCCGCAAAGCTTTTCAGCGTATCTTAAAACGGAGTTGCTGAGGAAATAATAAGGAGATTTGTGAAATACGAAAGAAAATTAAGCCGTAAACAGAACAGTTGCTTAAATAGCGATTTTATTCATAAATAAACTATATTTATTGTGAGAGGGTATTGAAGCCATGGGTGACGAAAATATCAGCTTATATCCTAATTGGCGATTTTATTTAACATACCTGCTTTCGCATATTGCGGAAAAGTATGAAAAAATATGAAAGTTTATTATATTAAAATCTATGCTGATTTGATTGGCGGTAAAATCAAACCCTCTAATAAATTTGAGGAGGGATTGAAAATGGAGTTTAGAAATGCGGAATATTATTTTAAAATTGCCGAGAGGGCTAAAAAAGAAAAGCTGAACGAGGAAACAGAGGCTTATTTGGAAGTTATATTTGACATTGTAGACAAAGCGGCTGAATTGGGAAAGTTCTATGTTGAATATGAACCTGTATGTTCTGAAAAAGCCAGAAAGCAGATTGTTTTCAGGCTAAAAAGTTTAGGTTTTGTGGTTTATGATTTTTTGGACAAATTAAGAGTGGAATGGGAAAAAGACTAAGGGCGCGGTATAAGCCGTGCCTTTTGTTTTTTAATTACATTTATTCTTCTATTTCCAGTCTGTTTAAGGCGTATTCAATACACATTAAAATTAATTCGTTGCGGGTTCTTCCGGTTTTGTTTGAGACTTTATCCAGTTCCTTAATTACGGATATTGGAAGCCTTGCGGACACAACGTTCGTTTCACCATAGGCTTTTTTTGATTTTACTACAAATTTATCATTTTCCATATAATCACCTTGTATTATTGTATCTAATTTTATGTAGTTTTTGTATATTACAATAGTATACAAATGTAGTTTAAAGTGATATAATTAAAAAAACTCATGTATAAAAATGGAATATTTTATCTAAATCTTTAAAAATGAAAGATAAAAACAGACAGACTTGAATCAGGCGGCCGAGATTTGACGTTTAGCAGGTGATTGAATGGAGGTATAACATGATAAAAAGATTTTCAGCATTTTTAGTTGCTTTGCTTTTATTGTTTAATTTAACAGCTTTTGCTGGAACTAATAAGTGTAGTATAGCGATAGACAGTGAAACAACTCTAAAAAATTCAAAAGCGGAGTTTTATATTAACGGCGAAAAAGTTTATTTTATTGAAAAATCTAACTTTAACCACGAAAATATATTTATTCCGGCTGACGGCAGTGTGCGAAGTTTCCCAATTGAAAGAAGAAAATTTAAACGCGGAAAAATCGCGCTTGCAGAATTTAATAAAAAAGTAGATTTTTATAACGTGCAATATTACATAGACTGTTTTGGCCGAATACATATTTCTGACGGATATTTTGCCGAAATAAGCGGTGTTGAGCCAAATTATGAGGCAAATATAATTAAGATTTTAAACAATTTTTTTCATGATATTTTTATTTTTGTTAAATGTTTTGCAGCAGTTTTCAGGTAAAGCTGAAAGTGTTTAAATATATAGATGATATTGGCGGCATTTTGCTGACAAAATTGTTATAAACATTGAAGCTTTAAAATATTTCAACTGTTACTTATTTGAAAAATTATGGTACAATTTTTCTATTTTTTACCCAGCAGCTTCATTTTGGAGTTGGCACGGAAGGTTTTGAATTTTGAGTATATGACGGAAAAACTAAGTTTTAAATTAATTTAAAAGTTAATAATCTCAAAAAATTAATGAAAATTTGAAAATGCGATACATAAAAT
>CAJFUS010000026.1 GCA_904420235.1 Candidatus Neoanaerotignum tabaqchaliae | reverse complement strand
GGCATATTTGAGCAGGCCATAGAAAACGGCTATCAGGTTGAAAAGCCGGACAACTGGCTTGAAAACGGCGACCCTTGGGGTCTTAAAAGAAATGAGTATGCCGTTGAGATAAAATTTGGCGGTACTGTTAGAGCTGTGTCCAAAGGCAACGGAGAGTACAGGTTTGTTCAGGAAAATTATAATTCCGTAATGGCTGTGCCCTATGATTATCCTGTTGTGGGATATAAAAGCAACACCGTTAACACTTTAAGGCTTTGGGACGCGCGGCCTAAAAATAAGTTTGACCTTAAGTCCTTTAACGAGGGCAACTATCAAAAAGCTGTTGAGGAGCAAAATTTGGCACATACAATAACAGACGTGCTTTATCCGGCAGACGAGCATTATTCCGGAAAAGAGCTTAGGCTTAGACAGCAGTATTTCTTTATATCGGCAACGGTGCAAAGGGTTGTGGAAAGGTTTAAAAAGCGCCACAAAGATTTTTCCGTTTTTCCTGAGAAGGTGGCTTTTCAGCTTAACGACACACACCCAACAGTTGCCGTGGCGGAGCTTATGAGAGTTCTTGTTGACGAAAACGACCTGCCTTGGAACGAGGCGTGGGAAATAACCAAAAAGGTATGCGCCTACACTAACCATACAATAATGTCAGAGGCCCTTGAAAAATGGCCTATGGAGCTTTTCAGCCGCCTGCTTCCAAGAATTTATCAAATTGTTGAGGAAATAAACCGAAGGTTCTGCCTTAAACTGTTTGAGAAATACGGTTATGACGAAAGCAAGGTAAGGCACATGGCTATAATAGCCGACGGTCAAATAAGAATGGCTTATCTTGCCATTGTGGGAAGCCATTCCGTAAACGGCGTTGCCAAGCTGCATACGGAGATACTTAAGGAAAAGGAACTGCATGATTTTTATCTTCTATATCCCGAAAAGTTCAACAACAAAACAAACGGCATAACTCAAAGACGGTGGTTAATGCACGCAAACCCAAGGCTTGCCGCTCTTATAAACGAGAAAATAGGCGACGGGTGGATAACAGACCTTCCGCAAATATCAGGAATTTTAAAATATGCCGATGACGAGGAATTTCAGGAAAGGTTTATGGAGGTTAAAAGAAAAAATAAGCTTGATTTGGCAAAATATATAAAAGAAACGAAGGGTATAGAAATAAATCCCGATTCTATATTTGATATACAGGTTAAACGTCTGCACGAGTATAAAAGGCAGCTTTTAAATGTGCTTCACATAATATATCTTTATAATTGTCTTAAGGTTAATCCCGGCCTTGATATATCCCCAAGGACATATATATTCGGAGCTAAAAGCGCGGCCAGCTATCACAGGGCCAAAATGATTATAAAGCTTATAAACAGTGTTGCCGACGTGGTTAACAATGATGTTTCCATAAACAACAAAATAAAGGTTGTTTTTATGGAGAACTATCGCGTGTCCCTTGCCGAGAAACTTATACCGGCGGCAGACATAAGCGAGCAGATTTCAACGGCGGGAAAAGAGGCTTCCGGAACGGGAAACATGAAATTTATGCTTAACGGCGCAGTTACAATAGGCACAATGGACGGGGCCAACGTTGAGATTTGTGAAGAGGTTGGAGAAGAGAATATATTTATATTCGGACTTAGGGCCGATGAGATTATAAAAAAGGCGTCTGAAAACTCCTACGACCCTTGGTCAGTTTACAACATGAACCAAGGCGCCAGAATGGCTCTTACATCGCTTATAAATGGGACATTTGACGATAATACAGAGCTTTTTAGAGAAATTTATGACTCGCTGCTTAACGGAAATAATGGTTCAAGGGCCGACGAATATTTTGTTTTGGCAGATTTTGAGGATTACTGTAAAACTCACGAGCTTATAGACAATGCCTACCGCGACAAAAAGCGTTGGGCTAAAATGGCCATTATAAATACGGCCAAAAGCGGCAAATTCAGCTCTGACAGAACAATTAAAGAGTATGCCAACGAGATTTGGAATCTTAAAAGCGTAAAATTCGATATGTAAGCTGTAAATTAGACCAAAAGAAACATTTCGCTGTGATTTTTTGCATTTTAAAGGACGCTCTTATGAGCGTCCTAATTTTTTAAATTTTTATTTTGTCTGAGCAAATACCCAGTCTCTCATTTCCTGATTAGCATAGCAAGCGTCCCAAGAGAAGTGAGCTGATGGAGCGAATATAGCTCCCTCTGGATAAATTGTAGACTTATATTCTATACCAGCGGCGTCAAGAGCCTCAAGTGTAGGATAAAGGAATTCATCAGG
>CAJFUS010000025.1 GCA_904420235.1 Candidatus Neoanaerotignum tabaqchaliae | reverse complement strand
TAATACTGGTGAAACACAAAGCAAAGTGTATGAAAAAGCCGGAAGTATTAATAAAAATGCTTGTGTCCGTTCGGGCTACATGTTCAAGAAAATGATTGAGGCTCAGGAAAGGTCAATGGCCGATAAATCAATGGGCTCAAGATAACAACAGTTTTTAAATCCGATAGGCTGAGGAAGGCGGATAAAATTCGCTGACTGAAATGCCATACCGCCGCAATGCTGTTTTTATACGGAACAGCATACCGGCGGTATTTTTTTATTTAAAGTTGACCTTTAGTGGTGTGCCAAACTGACGTTTATGGTATAATGAATTTATGTTCTTATAAAAGTGAATGTTATTTATTTAAAACTGTTCATCCGAAAGGAAGATAATATGATTTCGTACATAAGGGGAACCCTTGAGGAGATATTGGAAAATGGCATTGTTGTTGAAGCCTGCGGGATAGGCTATTTTATATCGGTTCCGCCGTCAACATCAAGCAGACTGAGGCTTAAAAGCGAGGTTAAAATTTATACATATATGGACGTTAAAGAAGACAGCGTAGCGCTTTTCGGTTTTGAGAGCAGAGCGCAGCAGACACTTTTTAAAAAACTTACTTCCGTTTCGGGCATTGGTGGAAAAACAGCAATGGGGCTTTTAGGTGTCGCTTCAGTAAACGACATAACGGCGGCAATAGTGTCAAACGATATAAATACTCTTTGCCGCGCCCCGGGCCTTGGCAAAAAAACCGCCCAAAGAATTGTGCTCGAGCTTAAGGATAAAATATCAAATGAGGAAATATCAATGGCTGTAACAGGCGGAGATATTCTTGATTCGCCTGACAGATTTATGGACAGCCGAGTAGAAACTATAGAGGCCCTTGTGGCGCTTGGATACAGTAAAAGTGAGGCGGCAAAGGCTATTTCGGCAGTTTATTCTGACGGAGATGATACAAACGCTCTTTTAAAGAAGTCCCTTAAAAAAATATCTGAGAGGTAATTTATATGGACAATGAAAACGAAAGGATAATAGCTTCCGGCTTCAGAGCCGAGGACGGCGACACTGAGCCAAGACTTAGACCAAATACATTTGAGGCGTATATAGGTCAGGAAAGTGTTAAAAATAACATGAAAGTGTTTATTGAAGCAGCTAAAAAGCGAAAGGAATCCCTTGACCATGTTTTGCTTTACGGCCCTCCGGGTCTTGGAAAAACGACTCTTTCAAATATTATAGCCAATGAAATGGGAGTTAACATAAAAACAACATCAGGACCGGCAATAGAAAAGCCGGGCGATATGGCGGCTATTTTGAGCGGCCTTGACGAGGGCGACATACTGTTTGTAGACGAGATACACAGGCTTAACCGCATGATAGAGGAAATACTTTATCCGGCGATGGAGGATTTTGTAATTGATATTGTTATTGGAAAGGGACCTGGAGCCAGAAGTGTACGCCTTGATTTGCCGCATTTTACTCTTATAGGGGCAACAACAAGAATAGGCCTGCTTACGGCGCCTCTTAGAGACAGATTTGGGGTTATACAAAGGCTTGAGCCATACAGTGTTGAAAATTTG
Organism: Candidatus Neoanaerotignum tabaqchaliae; assembly: GCA_904420235.1. Lineage (GTDB taxonomy): Bacteria > Bacillota > Clostridia > Lachnospirales > Anaerotignaceae > Neoanaerotignum_A > Neoanaerotignum_A tabaqchaliae. The sequence goes on along the minus strand of CAJFUS010000025.1, from coordinate 991 downwards.
AAAATAATAGTTAAGCGCTCAGCCGGTGTTCTTGGCATAGATATAGATGATAAGGGTGCCGTTGAGATAGCAAGAAGATCAAGAGGTACGCCAAGAATAGCCAACAGGCTTTTAAAAAGAGTTCGCGACTTTGCCCAAGTTAGTTTTGACGGAGTTATAACAGGCGATGTGGCCTGTGAGGCGTTGAACAGGCTTGATGTTGACAAAATGGGCCTTGACCTTACGGACAGAAAAATGCTCCTTGCCATGATAGAGAAATTTGGCGGACGTCCGGTTGGTGTTGATACTCTTGCCGTTTATATAGGAGAGGAGGCTGAAACAATAGAGGATGTTTATGAGCCGTATCTTATACAGCTTGGATACATACAGCGCACGCCAAGGGGAAGAGTTGTTACAAAAAGCGGATATGAACACTTTGGATACAAATTTCCAGAGAACGACCAGTCGGAGCAGATAAAAATTCAAGGAATATAAGCCTGGTGTTTTAAGGCTTATACATATAAAGCCATTTAAGATAAAAGGGGGACGCGAATATGAGATATGAAATTGAAGGCGGTATGTTTCCGGTTGTAGTATGTTATATTGAAAAAGGCGAAAAAATGATAACCGAAAAAGGAGCTATGGTATGGCAGACTCCGTTCATAAAAATGGAAACTATAGGCGGAGGAATAGGAAAAATGTTCTCAAAGGCTCTTTCTGGTGAGAGCATGTTCCAGAATATTTATACTGCCGAAAGCAATGGACAGATGATAGCCTTTGGTTCCAGCTTCCCCGGGAAAATATTGCCTATTGAAATCAGCCCAGGAAAGGAAATAATACTTCAGAAAAGAGCTTTTCTTGCATCAGAGGCTGGCGTGGAGTTGAGTATACATTTCAGCAAAAAGTTGGGCGCTGGATTTTTTGGCGGCGAAGGATTTATTATGCAGAAGCTTTCCGGCAGGGGTATGGCTTTTGCCGAGATAGACGGAGAGCTTATGGAGTACCAGTTGGG
>CAJFUS010000024.1 GCA_904420235.1 Candidatus Neoanaerotignum tabaqchaliae | reverse complement strand
TGATATGGAATTTATGGGCAATAGTTAATAAATAGAAAATACAAAAGAAAAATTTTAAGTAGAAAAATTTTTGCATAGGTGAAAGAAGAAAATGCTTATAGCAGATACTACTGTTTATTTATGTATATAATACAAATCCTTAGTAGAGTGCTTTAATCTTAGAGTATAAACAACTTTTAGTTGCTCTGTAAGTGCAGTAAATATGGCAACAAGATACAAGAGATAGCAAGCACCAAAGGTGTTTTTACTAAATAAAAATTATGACTAATTTTTGCATAAGGTTCTTCTCTTTAAGTAAGTCATTTCTATTTTTAAGTTTTTAAACCATATTGAAATAGAGAAAAAACATTGTATCAATTAAAAAGTTGAAATTGTGATTTTTCAGACTTGTAAATAGCTTTTAAAATATTTATTGTACTTTGGTATTGGCATAAAAAATACCTCATTATTTTATGTTTAATTAATTGTAATATTTGAATTTAGTTTTAATTCCACTTTTTAATATATCACCAATAAAAGACAACTTGGATAATAGCTGACAATGGGATATATTCACATGTTTACAGGCAGCAAATAAATGTTTTATGCAGTTGACAGGTTTTTAGATAAAAGGTTATTTAATTTCTGAAATAGATTTGCAAATATGTATAAGTAAATTTATATACTGTATGTTCATTGTTTTATGGTATAATTAAAGTGTATAAAAATGTGTAATATACATTTCAATGTTTTATTTTCTATTAAAATACTAATTTTATAAACAGCAAAACATATATCAAATATTGTTATTGTTTCTAATAAATATTATATATTTTAATTCATTTATGCAGATATCGATTTTATATACATGCTATTTGCAAAATCACCATTGGCTAAAGACATAATAAATAAAAATACCGTTTGAAGCCGTAAAAATGTATGTTGCTCCAAGCAAAGAAAGAAATATATATAATATTAACTAAGAAATCTGTAAAGGGGGAAAAGCATGAGAGGCATAAGTGACGACATCCGTTTAAAAATAAAGCCAAGAGACTTGTTAAAAGAGCTAAGCTTAAATGAACAGACAATAGATTTAAACATTGATGATATTCCAAATAGTTTTTATCAGGAATTGTTGGAACAGCTTCTTGAACGAGATTATTTGAACTATACATCAAATAAAATATTTATTAATGATGACACAAAGCCAAAAAAAACGATACACTGGCTGCAAATTACTCGTCTTCCTATTCATCCTAATGAACATGAAAAATATGACCTTTTATCGCGATGGCAGGGTGTGCTTTCAAGTCTTCATGCTTGGGGATATAGATTTATATTTCTTCTTTTGAGAAATGAAGGGCAGACAAAGCTTTTTATGGGAGCTATGTCATCTAAGCAGGGTGTTTCAGCAGAGGAAGCAATAGAGCAGATTCGAGAAGCCGCATTTGGCTCAATGCCTGGTATGGGACTTAACACACTAAGCAAAGTTGAAACTGTTGATGAAATACGAGTGCCTCTTAATAAATTAAACCATATTGGGGCTGTAACAGGTATTCCTTCATTTAGGAGTGATGAGCAAAAAGGAATGCTTCAAACTCTTGACCAACTGGCATTTGGAATAAGAGATGCTTATGGAACAGAAAAAGATTACGCCATGTTGGTAATTGCAGACCCAATACAGGATAGTGATATTACAGATATGATTTCTCGTTACCGCCGTTTAGGCAGTGAAATACATACAGGTGTGAAATTGATGACAGGACAAAGTCTTAGCCGTGGAGAAACATCTCAGGAAGATGCAAAATTAGCTGCCGGAGTTGGAATTATAGGCAGTGTTATAGGAGCTATTGGAGGTTCGTTTTTAGGTTCAGCTTTTTTAGGTGAGCAAGTTGGAAAAACTATCGGAACATATTTGGGAGCATCTGTAGGCGGACAGGCAGGAGGAGTATTTGGACGTGAACACACAGTAAATGTTGGTGGAAGTGCATCTACAAATACTGAATATCTTGATAAATTTGCCGAGTATGCTGAAACGGCTGCTGACCATCATGTAAAGCGTTTAAACGAAGGTCGCAATCTTGGTTTTTGGAATACAGGTGTGTATGTATTGGGAACTGTTCCAAGAGATGTGGTAACAGTAACAGGCATGCTTAGATCAGTTTATTCTGGTGATGAAACATATTTTGAACCAATACGCCTTCATTTGTTTAGTCAAAATTCCAATGCAAAAGAAATTGTAAGGGACAGATTTGAGCTTCTTCCTATGTACGAGGAAACTCTTCCTACATCAGGTAAAATACAGCAGCAAACAAAAGCAGATCATGATAATTGGCATATACTGGGAAAATCATACCAATATTTAAGTACACCTATCAATACAAAGGAGTTAAGCCTTGCAACATCTTTGCCAAGAAGAGATGTTCCAGGAGTTAGATTTGTAAAAACAGCTATACGTTTTGCCAATAATCCTTCTCCAGTTAAAGGCGACAAAATAACATTAGGTAATATAGTAGATATGGGTATTATACAAAATAATACATACGATATAGATGTTAATTCTCTTGTACGCCATACTCTTGTAGCCGGAGCAACAGGAAGCGGAAAATCAACAACTTGCAAAAGAATACTTACGGAAGTTATGAAAAGAGATATTCCAGTTATGGTAATAGAGCCAGCAAAAGATGATTATGTGCGCTGGGCAATTAATATGAATAAAAATTTGCCAGAAGAAAAGAAGTTTAAAATTTTTATGCCTGGGGTAGATGATTTCGAAGGTACACATATAGAAAAACTGTGTATTAATCCATTTGAACCTGCTGCTTTTAAAGGTGCTAATGTAGATTTGCTTCAGCACAGTGAATATTTTTCGGTGCTGCTTAATGCATGCTTACCGTCGGAAGATGTTGTTCCAATATTAATTGAGGAAGTGGTGTATGAAACAATAAGAGAAGTTGCCATTGAAAGAAATATACGATTTGAAGATGAACTTGTAAAGCCTCTTAATGATTACCCTACAGTTGATTCAATGCTAATTAAAGCAAAAGAAATTATGAGAACAAAAACATATGCCGATCGGAACAAGGACAATTTAACCGAAGTGCTTATGACTCGATTTAAAACTTTAAAGCGCGGTATGAGGGGAAGAATTTTAAATGTTTATAAATCAACTGATTATGATATGCTTTTTTCAAATAATGTAATTATTAATTTAAGCCGTTTGGCAGGTACAAAGGATAAATCCCTTATTATGTCACTGCTTATGCAGGCACTTTATGAATACAGACAATCATGTTACGCTGAAGATAATAATTACAGAAAGCTTGCACAGCAAAACAAGCTTCTGCACCTTATGCTTGTTGAAGAAGCCCACAATGTTCTGCTTAAACCTATTGGAAACCAAACAAGCGGGAATCCACAGCGTGCTGCTGCTGACCTATTTGACTCTATGCTTTCAGATGTGCGGGCATATGGTCAGGGTCTTGTTGTGGTTGATCAGGTGCCTACAAGGCTTATTGAAGGTGCTACAAAAAATACTAATTATAAAATTGTTCACAGACTTTCGGCACCTGATGACCAAGAAATTATGGCTTCATGTATGGCTTTCCGCGACGACCAGAAATATATTATTCCTACTTTAGAACAAGGCCATGCTATTATTTGTGGTGATAAAGACGATGCTGCTGTTTGGGTGAAAATACCGGTACCATGGCAAAATATTTTATAAGGAGGTACATATCTATGGAAGAAATGCTTGAATTTATTAAAGGTTCAGTTGAAAATTCTGAAAATATGGAGCTTCATGAAATGTATAAAGAGGCATACGAAATGGCACTAAAAAACGGTGCCAATGACATGGCTCAGTTTTATAAAGAAAAGCTGGAAAATTTTGAAAATAGTTCAGAGGTAGCAGAAGATTATGGTATTCAAGGTATGTATAAAGAAGCATATGAAACGGCATTAAAAGACGGTGCAAATGACATGGCAGAGTTTTATAAACACAAATTAAATTCAGGAAGCGAAATAAGTTTTGGCAGCAGAAGTGTTGATATGTCATCTGATGACGCTAAAAGGTATAATAAACTGGAACAAGAGTATGAAAAAGCTTCAAAAACTTATAAAAACTCAGTAAAAAATGATGATATGGAGCTTACATATTCCAAAAACAACGAGAAAATTATGGAAAAAACTCGTAGTGAAATGGAAAAAATAGAAAACAAATACCGTTGAATACCAGATAAAGGAGGTAGGGTGTATGTTTGAATGGGAAGATTATAATATTGAACAGCCTGAAATATTATCTGATAATTCTTTGATAAATCAAATAGAGGAAGGAGTGTTTCTTGAACATATAGGAGAACACAAAGAAATAATTGAAGAATTGGAAACTGGTGACTGTATTGCTGGAAACCCAGAAGAAGATATGGATGAATGGCATTTGCAGACGGAACAAAATTCTTGTGCTATTGCCTGTCAGTCTTTTGTTGCAGAGCAGCTTTTGGACTGTGATTTTTCTGAAAAAGAAATGATTAACCATGCTATGGCCATAGGGATATATGACTCGGAAACAGGAACAGCAGCAAGTGATGCGGGAAAATTGCTATCAGGTTTAGGCCTTGAGGTTGAATATATATACCAATTGAGCCTTGCAGACCTTGCCGAAATGCTGGAATGTGGCGATAAAGTAATTTGTGGTGTAAGCAGCCAGATTTTAGCTTGTCCGGAGCTTGCTGAAATACCAGGCATTAAAGCTGATCATGCTGTACAGGTTATTGGAATAGATGCTACCGACCCAGAAAATGTTCAGGTAATACTAAATGATCCCGGTGTACTTAACGGTCAGGGAATACGGCATGATATTGATACATTTATGAAAGCATGGCAAAGCGGCAGCAATTATGCAGTTACAGTAAGCAGGGAGGCGGCGTAATGGATGCAATAGATGTTGTGAAACAGATTTCAAGACATTATATTGTTCAAAGCCAGATGTCAATGAATATGCAGCTGGGATTGCCTTATTTGTGCAGGAAGAATAATAAACTTTGCATGTGCTTTAAGCCTCATAAAGAGGTCTATAAAGAAGGATATGTTGAGTTTTACCCTCAGCAATATATATTGGAATTTGTTTATCCTTTTGAACATGTAATTAATTTTCAAAATATTATGTTTGAAAAACATATAAATATATTTGAGCCTGTTGTTTGCCTAACTATTAATAAAATGACAGGAGCTGGTTCATATTTAATAGGTGAACTGTATAATGAGTGCAGTCGTGTGTTAAATGAAATGGAGAAAAACGGCACTGTATCAGATTTAAGCTTGGAGTATTGTCAAAAAGCATACTTTAATACTGTAAAACAACTGGGTTTAACTCCGCTTTATGGGAGTGATTTAAAATGATTTATGGTGCAGTATTTGATACAAACGAGAAAAGCAGGGAATATATTCGCAAATGGCTTATAAGTTTTTTAATTAAAGAAAATATGGAAATGGATATGCTCTGGTTTTCCAAAGAAGTTTCAGAAGGAACTATTGCAAAATATGTGGATAAAATACATCTTGCTTTAATTTCTATTGACTGTGAATATGGCAGTGAAGTGGGAAAAAATCTGTATAAATTAAATCCGTCTTGTAGAATTTGTTATTATCGTTCTATTGTCTGCGATGTTATACCGCTTCTTTCCTCAAGACCTATAGGTTTTTATATTTGGCAAAATGGTGAAGAAGAATTTGCTCAAATAATTAGTATGATTATTAAAGAAATTTCAACTGCTAAAGATATATTTAGATATGAAACTAAAAAAGGTTTGTATTTAATTCCTATTCGAAACATTTTATATATGCAAAGTGATTTAAAATATGTTCAGATACATAAAGTAAACGGTACTCAAGAAAAAATTTTTGCAAAGCTGACTCAGGTAGAAGAAAAACTTAATAATTGTTTTGTACGGATTCATAAAAGCTATATTGTAAATAGAGATTATGTAAGTTTTATAGATAAAAAAGAACACATGGCTGTGCTTTGTAACGGTGAGCACATACCGATATCAGAAGCACAGTATGAAAAAGCAATGGAAAAACTTCGTAACAATAGAATTACTGAAGTTTAAAGGGGTTGAGAAAATGGCAATAGAAAGAATTATAGGCATTGATTTTGGCACAAGTACATCTGTAATACGTGTTAAAAGATATGAAAATAAAAAAACTGTAGGAATAGGAACACGGCTTGACACACAAAAGGTATTTGACTTAGTGCCTACTGTTATTCAGGAAGTAAACGGACACAGATACTATGGAGAAGAAGCAGTTGCGCCAAAAGGAAAAAATGCTATAATATACCGCAATTTTAAATTGGATTTGGAAAACAACGACGAAAACAAAAGAAATTTAGCCAGAGAACTTACAGAAGAATTTATATCTTTTATTGCTAATGCATATAAAACTGACAGTGAAGGTGGTCATTTAGGTGAAAGCACTGATTTGGAGAAGACAATAATAAGCTATCCGGTTAAATGGAGCGATGAAACAAAAGATTTTATGGTTAAAACTGCTGAAAAAGCCGGTTTTCCTAATGTAGAAGGCATGGACGAAGCACAGGCGGCCATACATGCGGTTATTGTGCAAAATGAAGAAACTTTGTTGGAAAAGAAATACTTGCAAGAAAATATTCCAACTACCATACTTCTTATTGACATGGGCGCTGGAACAACAGATTTGGTTCTTTGCCGTTACACACCGGGCAAACAGGCTAAAAACAAAATTATAGCCACATGGCCTAAAGAAGGAAATGTGCTTTTTGGTGGCAATGAAATAGATAGTTTGCTGAGATATTATGTGTCAGAGCTGTTTAACGATAAATCTCAGTCCGAAAAGATTTTAAAGCGAATCCCAATGGAGCAGTTTAAGTCATGGAAAGAAACAGTTGTAGCAAAAGTTTTGGAAAATAATGGAACAGTTGACCAGTTTTATACTTTAGACGACCTTGCTGAAATGCTTGATATTGAAATGAAGCCATATAGTTTAGACAGGTTTGCTTTTGAAGCCTGTGCATCAAATTATTTAAAACAATTCCCTGAGCTTATAAAAGGATGCTTGGAATCAGCAGGTATAATAGGTGAGGAGGTTGATTTAGTTGTTCTTACTGGAGGTCATAGCCAGTGGTATTTTGCAAAAGAAATTATTGCAGGAAAAATGCCGAATATCTCTCCCGTTCTCCTTCCTAAAGCTGCACAAAACAACTCACGTATTATTCAAGTTTCACACCCTCAGGAAACAGCGGCGTTAGGAATGGTATTTAGTCCATTGACAGTAAATTTTGAGAATAAAGAACCAGAGCATATTTTTAATGAAAACAGTGAATATCACAAAAACAAAGAGAATTTAAACGATAAAAATAACTCTCTATTGATAAATAACAGATTAAGTGTTCCAAAACAGGTTTTATGCTTTGAAAGTGATATCATTGTATTAAAAAACAATGGCAAAGTATGGTGTAAAGGGGAATTTAAAAGCAGACTGAATGATGATAATAATTTTAGATTAAAGGAGATACTTCAAAGCTGGACAAATATAGATTACATATATAAAATAAAAAACAATACATTTGTCGGAGTTAAGAAAAACGGCGATGTTGTTGTTGCAGGGAATGATATTAAATTAAATAATCAGATACAAAGCCTTAAAAATATAAAGTTTATTGATGAAAATAGTATGGTTTCGTATCAAAAACAGCGTGATTATATTATTGCATTAACTAAAGACGGTAAAGTTGTAAGCAGTAATATAAGCTTAAATGGTGAATTATCAAATTGGAAAAACATAGCTTCATTAAATTCATTGATAGGTGTTTGCAAAGATGGCACTGTTAAATCTTGCATTCAATCCTTTGAGAAAAAGTATAATGAGCAGTATGCCAGCAAACTTAAAAACTGGAATAATATAGTTCAAACAGTAAGCGGATATTATAATGTTGCAGGTCTTTGCTCAGACGGAACAGTTGTTACTATACGTCCTACAGGCGGGCTCTATGCAGATAATAAGCCTTGGAATATCGAAAACTGGAAAAATATAATAAATTTGGCATGTGGTAAATACCATGTAATTGGTTTATGCTCAGATGGAACGGTTAATGCAAGCGGAATTGAGCATAGCGGAGAATGCCAAGTTTCAGCATGGAGGAACATTATCTCAATATGTGCTGGTAATTACTGGTCAGCCGGACTGCGTTCCGATGGAACAGTAGTAACAACACTTGATTTTGTCTGTGGAAGAAATATGACTGATGACTGGAAAAATATAATAGCTATATATGGCGGAGACAAAAGTATTATAGGTGTAAAAGCAACTGGTGAGATAGAGCAGATAGCCTTTGATTTAAAGGGACTTATATATTTTAGAATTGCACCTGAAAGTGTAAAAAAATATACACATATTTGGCAGGCACAGGATAAAGCTGACCCAGGAGTATTTGAAGATTATAAATTGGCAACAGAAAAGTCTAAAAATGTATTTAAAGGTCCATTAAGTGATGAAGAGATGGGTGGTAAAGATTATTCAGACCTGGATTGGTAAATGTTTGCTTTCACTGAGGTGGTGCAGATGAACGAAACTTTTTTAATTAAAATAAAAAATATATTTAACAAACTGTTCTCTTATTTTTTAAATAATAAGAAAAATACAATTGATGAAGAGATATTTTTAATTCAATGGACACAAGCTTTAAAACATAATGCAGTTGCATTCAATGGGCTTTACGGCGGTTTACAGAAAATAGTTGATGGAAAAGCTAAAAAGCCTGAATCTGTTATTGCCGAGTGGTGGACAAGAACACGTTATAAGTGGGAAAATCAGCCTATAACTGAAATAAGCAGAAAATATATGGAAAATGCAGATTATAATAAATGTGTTAATATTGCAAAGCTTCTGCTTAAAGCAGCGCATGATGCTGACATTTCTAAAGAAAACAATAAAGAGATTATTTTAGATGAAGTATCAGCCAGAGCTTATTTGGAGTGGAATGGAAAAGAGATATTTCCCAGTGATAAGGTGAAAATTATAACTCCTGCATGGTATCAATATAACCATGTGATTGAACAGGGGCACTGTGAAATTTTAGAAAAAAGTAATATTTGATTAATGCACTAAATAATGGGAAGTGAAAGCTATGGAAAAAAATGCTGACTGCAATAATAATGATTTTGAAATTAAAGGAATTGAACTTGTAAAATATCGTGGAAAAAATAAAAATGTGCTGGTGCCGAAAAAAGTAAGGTTTGTTTTAAATGGAGCTTTTGAAAACTGTGACTTTATAGAGCATATTACTTTTCAAAGCAATTTATATCAAATAGGTAAAAAAGCTTTTGATGAATGTACCAATTTAAAAAGTATCATACTTCCCGAAGAAGTCGATTTTATTGATGACGAAGCATTTTCGGGTTGTTCAAGCCTTGAGGAAATTATGATACCAAAGGGCATATATACTATTTTTCCTGATACATTTCAAAACTGCCAAAGTTTAAAAAAAATAACACTTCCAGATACCATAGCATATTTTAAAGCATTTTCAGAGAATATGGAAAAAATAACAATCGTTGCCCATAACGGCACTTTTGCAGAATTCTATGCCAAAAAATTTGGTTGTAAATTTATTTCCATAGGCGAGAATTTAAAAGAAGGGTTTTATCCGTTTTATACTGAAGGCAGACCGATAGTTTTTTATAATCCTAACAAAGGGATAAGAAAACTGATTGTTGATAAGGGTATGTTTATTGATTTTCCAGGATTTGAGCATCCTGAGCTTATTATGAAGTATTACAAAGCAGAAAATCTTCCTAACAAAATCAGGTTTAGAGTTGAGTTTGTTAAAAAGGAAAACGGCTATATTGTTATATGGAATATCCAGCCTGACGGATGGTATTATTTTGGTGATAGCAATGAAGGAGAACATGTAGAGCTTTACGCAAGTTTAAATGATTTGGGAGAATTCACTTCAAAATTTCATTTATATAAAGTTGGAGCAGTAGAATACGAAAATACGGATATGGAAGAACATGAATATTGTGAGACAGTACAAAAAAATAATTAAATATAAAAATATTATATATAATCACACTTTAACAAAATGATGATTACAAAATATGAATAATTGTAAAAAAATCTAAATATAATATTATGTGATAGTAGATAAAAGCACATCCATAAAGTTTCTATGATTAAAAAGAAAGAACAGAAAAAACTGAGAAACAATCTCAATAATTACTTATATAAAGTTAGGCATTTACAAAACAAAAAATCATCATTGGAATTTTTGAAGTTTTATTGTTATTAAGAGATTTAAAATTGATTAATTTTGATGTTTATTGCAAACAGTTACTCAGATTCCAAGGAGTAATTGTGTAAATCTAAAATTTTGATTAAAGATTCTGCACATGTGGAATCGGTGATAATGATGAC